>JAITVB010000169.1 GCA_031286025.1 Rikenellaceae bacterium | reverse complement strand
AAGATGCTCGGCACCTACCGCGGCTACTGGCCCTCGAAGGAAGAGTGCTTCTACCGCGGTCTGAACGCCGGACAAGGCTACCACGTCAGCTGCGGTTGGGTAAGTGGCGGCACTACCATCCGTACCATCCGCTAAATCTCCGACCACGGTGAACCGTTGGTTGAAACGATACACGGTGAAGGCGATGGCACTCCTGATAGTGGGTGCCACCGCCTATGTCTCGAGTAAAAAAAGCGCCCCCGAGGGTCCGGATCGCGACGCCCGCAAAGCCATGGTCACCCAACGGAGCGAAAACCTCACCATCATCAACTCGGTCGACGGCAAACTTTCCTACCGGTTCGAAACCCCGCTGTTGGAGCGTTACGAACTGGCGGACGAACCTTATATCGAATTCACCAAAGGGGTCAAAATCGAATCATATAACGACTCGACCCACATCAAGGAGTCGGAACTGGTGGCCGACCATGCCAAGTACATCGAGCCCATCCAGTTATGGGAAGCCCGCGGCAACGTCGTCGCCAAGAACGACAAGGGCGAAGTGCTCGAAACCCAACAACTCTTCTGGGACCAGAAAGCCGACCGCATCTACTCGCGCGTCGACACCAAAATCATCCAGAGGGACGGTGAAACCGAAATTATCGGTATCGGATTCGAATCGGATTCGAAGCTCGACAGCATCAATTTTTACCAACCGAGCGGCCACGTGATGGTCGATGCCTCGCCGTCGGACTCGACCTCGGTCGAAAATTCCACTCCCGCACCTACGCCCAATCCCGGACAATCGCCGGCTACGGCACCTTCACGGCAGCCTGCTTCCAACGAAGCCGCTCCCCTCTCCGCCCCGATCCGTACCCCGGCCGACAGCCGGCAGTAATCCAACCGCAGACGGTCATATCCCCTTTCTCCTGAAAAATTCGCTTCAGTCGTGCCGCGCTTCATCGGTATATGCATCCCATGAATCGCAGGGTCTTATCTCTCTATGGGAAATGGGAAGGATGGACGTTTCGATTGATTTTCGGCTCTATTTATGTCTGATCTGCCGATAGAGACAGGCGGCGCTTTCGCAGATGGCGCAACCGTAGGGCCGCCGTTCGATCCGCGGCCCGATGCCGATGAGGCCGCTCACTGATTTGATAGGCAGCATCAGTGAACTTTCGGTCAGCGCAATCCCGCATTCGTTCGCCGGCAGTAACCCGAACAGCACCTGTTGATCGGCCAACGGCCAATTGCAATAACCGGGACTGTACCGGTTGCTTATCTTTTCATGGCTTTCGGTTACGCGTCTTTCGAGCATGTCCTGTATCCTGTCCATCGCCCGTTCGACAACCATGCTGCCGAGCGTGTCGACCACGAATCCACCCAGGTAATCGAACTGCGCCTCATACCGCGCCCGCCATTCCGAGAATCCTTCGCCGGCGGTGCATACAAACAACGCGATACGTTCCGATCCGCGTAGATAGCCCGCCACCCGGCATCCCGTATCCAACGGCACTCCGTCCACCACGACACGGCCTCCGGCGAGGTCGATCTCCACGTCATCGAACAGGGCATACCCTCCCCGGATGTCGCAAATCTCGGGCAACCGTCCCAATACCTCGCGCACGGCCCCGGTTACCGGATCGTTTTCCGACAGATCGTCCTGCCTAAGCATCTCCATCACCTGGTCTTCGCGAACGGCAATTTCTTCCGGCCGAAAACGAAATGACGCGAACGGCTGCAGATTATTTTTTTGCATTATATCCGGCCAACGCTCCATAGAATGCGTCGATGTTGGCTTCCGCCACATGGGGCGGCACGTCGCACCCCGACGACAACACGAAACCGGGCCACACCGCCGTCTGTTCCAACAAGTCGGTCGCTGCCTGCGCCACTCCTTCCGGCGTAGCCTGCTTGAAAACCGATACCGGATCGAGGTTGCCCATCACCAACACGTCGGGTGGGCACGCGGTCAGCGCATCGACCATATTCATCCGGTTGCCGAAATGATAACCCGCGGCACCGGTCGCCACCATCGCTTCGGTGCACGCCCCGGTATTGCCACAGTTGTGCAGGATCACCAGGAAGGTATCGTCCTGCACCGCCTCGACCAACGCTTTGACGTAGCGCGAAGAAAACTCCTCACACCCCTCGCCCGGCATCAGCCCGGCGGCCGGTTCGGCGACCACCACGCCCTGCACGCCGGTCTCCTTGAGCGCAACGACATAATTCCGCAAAAAATCGTTGCATTTGGCCAACAGTTTGTGGGCCACATCGGGATCGGTATAGCAGAGCATCATGAACTCGGTCATGTCATAGAGCCGCCCGGCTAACGAAAAAGGCCCGATGCACCCGGCCAACACCGGTTTATCGGTAATCCGCTCCACGCTCAACCGGTTGGCGAGCAGGTACTGCGGCACCCGTGCCCGATCCAGGGCGGGGACTTTCAGGCAATCGACTCCCTCGGGGCCGTCGATCAAGTGCCCGACGACGGTCGGCACCTCATTCGGTTCGAAACGGATTTCTGCCCCGAAAGCTTCGGCCTCGACCGTCAGATCCATAATCACAGTGGCTGCCGCCGAAGGCCAACGACGACTGACGGCTTCGATCGCATCGGCATGTATCCGGCCGTCGGTGACGGCTTCGAGCACCGTTTTCCCGAGCATCTCGATTCCCGGGTGGGTCAGGACAGGGATGGCCACGCGTTCTTTTCCCGCGATGATCCCCTGCATCCATCGTTTCATATCCATCTCTTCGCGCTTTTCGTAATTACCGGGTTAATTCGTTCGCATCCGTCTTCAGGCGAGATATCAAGCAATGAGTCGTTTGGCCAGTTTGGCGGCGGCGTTGGCGTTGTCGCTGTAACCGTCGGCACCTATCCGGGCCGCGAAGTTTTCCGTAACGGGCGCCCCACCCACCATCACCTTCACCCCTTGGCGCATCCCGGCCTCTTCGAGCGCCCTGATCACAACCTCCATCATGGTCATCGTCGTGGTCAGCAGGGCCGACATACAAAGTATCTGCGCCTTATTTTCACGCAACGAATCGATGAACTTTTCGGTCGGAACGTCGATCCCCAAGTCGATCACCTCGAACCCGACCCCTTCCAACATCGAGGCGACCAGGTTCTTGCCGATATCATGAAGATCGCCCTTGACGGTGCCGATGACCACTTTCCCTGCACTGCTGCCCGCGCCTGCGCCGAGCAGGGGCTTGATCACCTCAAGCGACGACTTCATCGCCCGCGCCGACAACAACATTTGGGGCACAAACGCCTGTCCTGCCTCGAACCGCTTGCCGATCTCTTCCATCGCCGGAATCAACCCTTCGTTGATCACCTGTTGGGGATCCGCCCCTGCGGCCAACGCCTGTTTTACATTTTCAACCGCATCGTTGAATTTTCCGGCCAATACCGCCTCGTAGATCGATCTCAAATTTACCATAATGAAAAGTAAGTGATGCCTTCTGGCCCCCGGGAATATTGACCTCGTCCGGACAAAAAAATCTCCCGGCTCCGGATAGCAAGAGTTTGTCCACAAAAATAAAAATATTTACCGAAATAGGACAAGATTCAACGAAATGTTTTTATATTTGTGACAGAGCGAACAAGTTGACGGTATCACCCCGCAAAATGCGGAAACAAGAACGCCTCCCCGGTTATTGCCCCAATCCCCTCAAGTCTTGTCTGATATTCTGTTGATAAAGGACTTGTCCGTATATATGCAGTTTAGGAACCAAGCTATATCTTTCCCCTCCCCGAAAAATCTACGAAAAACCAAACTTAACTGATGTTGAACCGTTGTAAAAATTGGGAAACATGAATCGAATCATTAAAAATTCTTTTGCCGGAGCGGTAGCAACCCTGTTTGTCGCAGCCCTGCTTTCACCGGGTTCGGCCTTCTCTTCTTCAAACACGCCGGCGCCGCCTCCGCCGACGAACAACGCGTCTCAAAAGACCATCCGGTTTGTGGAAATTCCTTCGGGAACGTATAAAATAGGCGGCGGCGTGGAAGAAATAGTGGCAGACGCCCTTCCGCGCCACGATGTCACACTGTCCGACGCCTTTGAGATTTCCGTCGAACCGGTTCCCTATGAAGCTTATCGGATCTTTTGCGAAAAAACAAGGAAGGTTGTCACGGATGTCGGAAACGACCGGGGATACGTTGTCGGCCTCAATTGGTATGACGCCCAGGCCTTCTGTGATTGGCTGAATACCCCCGAGGGCAGGAGCCTGATCAATGACGCCGGCGCAGGGTCTTTCGTTTACCGGTTGCCCACAGAAGCGGAATGGGAATACTGCGCCCGCAACGCAAAGCCGTTCGGCGTGGACCGCATGTGCGACCTTATCTTGCGCGAGTGGTGCAGGGACTGGTATGCCCCCTATACGGACCGTGCGGTGACAGACCCCCAAGGGCCGCCGGAAGGTATGTACAAGGTGGTTCGCGGCGGCTATCTGGACAGCCCTGACCGGTACAATGAATATCCTCTCGACCTATGGCGCCGCGGGGCCCTGCCGCCGAATTACAAAAAAGATCCTTCGGACAAATTCAACGATTTCGGGCGGCACAACATAGGTTTCCGTCTGGTGCGATCCAAGGCTCCATTGGCGGCGAACACGGTTTCCGCTGCACAGGTAGCCGAAATTGCCGCTGCCAAACCCCTGGCCACGCTGTTCGTCAAACAGGAAAACAACCAAAGCAACACGAAGATTACCGGCAAGAGCGCGATCCCCTATTTCCATAAGCGGTACATATTCACTGCGCCGCCGGACAACGCCACTCACGACGAGATCGTCTCCCTGGGACTTGACCCGCTGTTCCGACACCACCACCATTCGCCCGGATTCACGGTTTGTCCGAACGGCGACCTGTTGGTGACCTATTACTCGTCTTATCATGAGTACGACGCCGAGGTAGGCTTGGTGACCATGCGCCTCCGATACGGTACCGATGAGTGGGATATGTCCAGTGTCTTTATCAATCCGGTAGGATTGAACGATCATGCGCCGCTGATCATGACGACCGACGATGGCGTGATCCACCATTTCTGGGGTTGGGAGCAGCAATCCAACGCCTATCCTTTCCAGTATATCTCCTCAAACGATAACGGCGCCACCTGGGGGCCGGTCAATTTCCCCGTTTTCTCGAACGTCGCCGACCGCTTCGACCGCCAACCCATCAACTCGGCTTTCCGGGCCAAAGACGGTTATTTTTATATCGCTGCCGACGGGAACTGCGACCGCGAATCGTGTACCGTTGTCTGGCGCACAAAAGACATGAAAACCTGGGAGAATCCCAAAGGACGTACGGGTGGCCGCCACACCACATTGGTCGAATTGAAAGACGGCGGCCTGTTGGGATTGGGCGGTAAAAATTCCCAGATCAACGGCTTCATGCCGCAATCCGTCTCCTATGATCACGGCGACACATGGAAAGTGACCCAATCGGTGTTCCCGGCTCTGGCGGGCGGACAGCGGCCTTCCGTCACCCGGCTGCAAAGCGGATTGTTGGTGATGTGCGGCGATTATAAAGGCAGCCGCGGAGCCACGCCTTATCCGGCCGACGAACCGAGGGAAGGTATATACGTAGCTTATTCCGGCGACGAAGGAGCCACTTGGACGTTTAAGACCATCCCCGGTGCACAGCGGAACAAAAGCTCGGAAAGAAGCTATTTTACCGTGGGTTACAGCGATATACAACAATCTGAAGACGGGATGATCCATCTCATCACGTCGCGGGTTCACCCGTGCATTCACTTCAGTTTCAACGAGGCCTGGCTGCTCAATCCCGATGCCAACGCAGGAGAGGCGACCAACTACGGTTGGCGTCCCGCCGTGGGTGACGACGCCACGCTGATGGGCAACACCGCCCGCCAGATCTCTCAGGTTCAGACATACCGCGAGAATTACCCGTCGACCAGACAGGTGAAATACGAATATTCCGGCGGTACGGCCGACGATGGCCGCTTCCTGCTCCATGGGCCGGAACGTTGGTATTACCCTTCCGGCGCACTGATGATGGAATGCAATTATATCCTGGGCAAACGCTCCGGCCGCTACGCATACTACACGGAAGCCGGATCGCGTATTTGGGAATGGGATTACAAACCGTCCGGCTTGGCCGTATACCGCACGTTCTATCCCGACGAAGCCGACGGGCGGTTGAAATCGGTGGCTGCCTTCCGGAGCAACATTGCCCAGGGTTGCGCGCAAATTTACTCACGTACAGGCGCATTACTCAAAGAAACGTGGTATAAAGACGGACACATCAGCCGGGTGACCGATCTCCGTACGGAAAAGCCGGCGGTTATCGAAGAGGTTTATTGAGATCGACAAGAACGTTTCGAAGCGCCATGTGCGGCCAATGGCCGACACCGATAATTTTCATCATGTCATGCCTTGAAATGGGGTTGCGCGATGCGCAACCCCATTTTATTTACCGCCCCGATATCAGGTTCAGCGAAGGGCTGACTCTCATCGCGTTGTTCGGCTCCGTACTCCGCCTGTTTGCCATACCTCCGATTATTGTCACGGCCAAAGATCAGACCGGAAAGAGTCGATCCACAACAAAGTATCCCGAATATACTACTAATTTCCAATATGCTGTTATTGCTTTCGAAACCGGCAGGCTTATCGTTATTTTCGAAAAACAGAACATTTCGTCTTTTTGCGAATGGAGTGTCGCGGGCTTTGAGCCAAGTTCGGCGAAATGTGTTCTGAGAAGATATTATTCCTTGTCATTATGTCGATAATGTGATTTATTACACAAAGAATGACCTTGAATGTGTTTTTTATACATGTCGAATTTTTTAGTCGGAAAGCATAGGATTCCTTGTTTTTTTTCTTAAATTTACGGAGATTGAAACTTTTCGAAAAAGATAAGAACCCTTTTAACCCAAACCAATACTATTATGAAAAGAATTACGATCCAGTCCGATCCTGGACGAGGTTCCGCCTGTGCAAACAGGCGGAACCTCGTGCTGAGAAAGTTCTTTGTGTTGCTTTCGTTCGTCTTTTTGGCGCAATTTGCCCTGGCGCAAGCCATTAAGGTCACGGGTAAGGTCACCGATCCAAACGGCCAACCGCTGATCGGGGTAAGCGTCATCGTACAGGGCACCACCACCGGGACGAGCACCGACGCCGCCGGGATTTACACGATCAACGCCCCGAACCGGGCTACGCTCGACTTCCTGTTGATCGGTTACGAACAGGTGAGCGAACCGGTCAACGGACGCACGACGATCGACGTGACCCTCGGGGAAACATCAACCACACTGGATGAACTGGTTGTCGTCGGCTACGG
>JAITVB010000154.1 GCA_031286025.1 Rikenellaceae bacterium | reverse complement strand
AGTGGGAACGGGCGGTGGTCGAAGACCATGGCGATGTGATCCGGGTGCCGGAAGGGGCCGAAGGGCATTGATTTCCGGTTTTGAGAAAGTAAGCGGCCGCTCTTCTTGTCCGGCGCAAGGAGTGTCATACCGAACACGATTCCCCGTACAGGGCCGCACCGTTTATTTCCGGTATTTTTCGTCCTCTTCGAGCAGTTTGAGGTAGCTTATGTAGCGCGAGGCGCTTACTTTCCCTGCCTCGACCGCTTCTTTCACGGTACAGCCCGGTTCGTGGGTGTGAGTGCAGTTGTAATACTGGCATTCGACGGAATGACGAAAAATTTCCGGGAAATAGCGACTGATCTCATCCTTTTCGAAATCGATCAGGCCGAAGCCCTTGATGCCTGGCGTGTCGATCAGATAACCCCCTTCGGTCAATTTGAACATTTCGGAAAAGGTGGTCGTGTGCTTCCCTTTGTTGTGATACGACGAGATTTCGCCCGTGCGGAGTGTCAGCGACGGGTCGATGGTCTGGACGAGCGTTGATTTGCCAACCCCGGAATTGCCCGAGAACAGAGTCACCTTGTCGCGGATCATATCGCGCAGGCGGTCGATGCCAACGCCGGTAAGGGCCGACGCCTCGATCACCTCGTAACCCGCCATGCGGTAAGCTTCGTGAAATTCGGCCAACCTCTCGGCATAAGGCGCGCCGAAAAGGTCGATCTTGTTGAGCACGATCCTGGCCGGCACGTTATAGGCCTCGGCCGTCACTAAGAAGCGATCGAGGAATTCGGGGTTGACCGGCGGAAAATCCAACGTGACGATCACCAACGCCAGGTCAAGATTGGCTGCAATGATGTGGGCCTCACGCGCGAGGTTCGACGATTTGCGAATGATGTAGTTCGTGCGTTCGTGAATGCCGGAAACGACGCTATCCGCTCCGGGTCCCGCAGCATACTCGACCCGGTCGCCCACCGTCACGGGTTTGGTCGTGCGGATGCCTTTCAAACGCAATTTCCCTTTGATCCGACACGGGATCAGTTTACCTGTGGCCAGGTCTTCGACCGTGTACCAACTTCCCGTGTTCTTGATAACGAGTCCCGTAGCCATATCAATCGCCGGCCATCAACTTCGTCAGATAAGGGAAAACTGTAGACGCTACCCGGCCGATCGGGCCATAGAGGGCCGATCGGTCGATCGTTTCTTGTTCGAGTATTTTGCCATCGCGGTTGATCATGTCGAATGCCATGATCAACACACTCAGAATCAATACCATTTTCAGCAACGAAAGCAGGACGCCCCCCACTTTATTGAACAGGCCGAGGCCCAACGTGTCGAACAGTTTGCCGAGCACCCAACCCACCAGGCCGATGACCACCAGGGTGGTGAGCACGATCAGGATAAAAGCCGCGGGCGTAGCGATCTTCGGGTCGTCGATCGGCAGGTGCGTGCCCAATTCATGACACCACCGGAACGCCAACCACACCCCGAGTACCACGCCTGCGATACCTCCCAACTGAGCCAACACCCCCTCGCGGAAACCGCGGTAAAGGGCGTAGACCAATGGCACGAGCAGGGCAATGTCGAGTCCGTTCATTGGCTATTCCTCCTCGCAGGCAAATTTCACGGAACGATTCAGTACGTGGTTGATCGGCATCACCTTTCGGAATTCGTTCAGGCACCAGTCGAGCAGGTCCGGACGCAAGAGGGTCTTTTCATCGACCGGCTCAATCAGCGAGTATTCGCGCATCCGCAGGTAGTCGGCGTATTTGTGGTCGGCCGGAAATTCACGCGGCGTTTTTTTCAGGTCGCGGCTGCGGTCGAACACAAACCCTCTGGCTTCAGATATCGCTTTGAAAAAAGCGTCGCCATGGTCAAAGATATCGTCGCGTACATGTTTCACAATTTTTGCGTCGGGCATATACAAGCCGGCCGCCAACAACGAACCGCCGAACAGGCCTTCGCCGCGGGGCTCGATATGGAAGTAATAGCCGGCGTAGCCCGACTTCTTGCCGCCAGTGCACACATAGGCGCCCATGTGTGTTTTATACGGGGTTTTATCGGGCGAAAAACGGGTGTCGCGGTAGATGCGGTAGGTGCAGTCTTTGAGTGTCACACCGGCTACCGATGCGTCGAACGCTGCGATACTCGGGATCAGTCGTTCGACAAAGGCGTTGAAAGTGGCTTCGGCTATGCGGTAATCGGCCTTGTGGGCCTCGAACCACGGGCGGTGGTTGTTTATCTGCAACTCCGAGAGGAATTCAAGTACTTTTTTCATCGTTCGAAAAGCATTTTGGACAAAGGTACGGATTTTTCAGCGGATTTTGTTCGCTTTCGGACCGGCTTTTGTTTCTCGATCGTCACGGAGCTAACCACGAGAGCAGAACCGGGTACTCTATCAAAAATTAATTTATGCGAAACGGGTTAGCGGCATCAACCTGTTTTGCATTTTTGATTTTTTTTCCTACTTTTGAAATTCATTGGCACTTCTCCCACGGCCCATGGCGTTTCCGGCCTGCTGAAAAGAACCGTTCTTCAGCGACATCCGGTTCGGTTCCCGCGGCCGCTGAAATGAGTTGTCAGATTATCCCCTATTTTTTATCACATAACTTATTATTGACCCTGTGATTATGAGTACTGAGAAAAACCTGAAAATCGGCGTGTTTTACGATGGAAATTTCCTGCTGCACGCTTCGAATTATTACAACTACATCCATCTGCAGAAAAGCCGTCTGAGCATCGGTGGCCTCCATCACTTCATCCGTCAACGTTTTTCCGAAGCGGAAGGCGTTCCTGTCAAACAATGCCGGATTGCCGAGGCCCATTATTTCCGCGGCCGCCTGAACGCCGCCGAAGCCAGTCAACGCGGCAATCAACTCTACAACGACCGCGTGTTCGACGACATCTTGATGTCCGAGGGCATCCAGTCGCACTACCTTCCTCTACGCAACCTGTTGGGACGCAAGGAAGAACGTGGCGTCGACGTGTGGTTGTCGCTCGAAGTGTTCGAACTTTGCATGTTGCGGAAACTCGATGTGGTGGCGCTGATCATTTCCGACACCGACTATGTGCCGCTGCTGCGCAAGTTGAGTTCGATCGGCGTACGCGTGATGCTGCTCCG
>JAITVB010000110.1 GCA_031286025.1 Rikenellaceae bacterium | reverse complement strand
CCCTGCGTGACAGGCAGGAATTCTAACCAACTGAACTACCACACCGTTCTCCATCTCCAACTCCTCTTGAACGCTCAAACATTACTCATTCTTGTGAATGGCAAGCCATTCTTGCGACCCGGAATTTTCGGTTTTGGTAGGGCAAAGGTAATGACAAGTTTTTTAATATGCAAAAAGTAACCGGAAAATTCCCTCAATTTTTAAAGAACGAAAAATGAACGCTTCCATAACTTCTTGTTTCAGAAAATTTTGGGTGGCTTGAGAAATCCAGGTTCTTCGAGTGTTCCAGAATGAAGACCCCGCCGGGAGCAAGCAAACCATTGCTGAAAACCATCTCTGGCAGCATTTCCGAGCCGGTAATGTCGTAAGGCGGATCGGCGAATATCAACCCGAATTGCTTTTTGCATCCTTTTATATATAGAAATGCGTTGGCCCTGACGGCATAGAGGTTCGTGATGCCCAATTCGCGCGCCGTCTCCTGGATGAACCGATGATGCACCGCATTGATTTCGACCGAAGTCACCGACCGGATGCCGCGCGAGGCCAACTCATAACTGATCGAACCTGTGCCTGAGAAAAGATCAAGTGCGGCGATCTCCTCGAAATCCAACATATTATATAACACGTTAAACAGATTCTCCTTGGCAAAATCGGTCGTCGGCCGTGCCCGGAGGTTCTTCGGGGGGTGTAGACTGCGCCCTTTGTATTTACCGCTTATGATTCTCATACACCCTCCATTCCGACGGTTTCAACCTCGGGAAAATAGCGGCTCAATTCGCGGCAGGTGGCATCGCCCATCGTTCCGTAACAGCGGATGCGTATACGTCCGGCTTTCCCGGCAACGATAATACGGTTGACCGCCAACAGCAGGTCGGCGAATCCGGCGCAGGGGAGCGCCTCCGCGGCAGTCAGTCGTCCGCCCAGGCGCAGGACAAGGAATGCGTGCCGGATGGTTTGTTCGACAAGCAGCAGATTTGATTTCCCAGTGTCATATGTAAGGAGCTCCAACAGGGGGTGGGTATAATCCAGTCCCGGGAAATGACGTTCGATTTCGGCTTTCGCCTGCAGGTCAACGGCGTAGACAAATATCGCTTCATTGCCCTGGGGGTTGTGGATGACGGTTTCCGCCATGTCGTCGTGGGGTGTGCCGTTGAGGGCCAGGTAGATATCCCCTTGGCGGTGGTCAAACAGGGCGGACGGAACCAGACATGCCTTATGCGTTTCCCACGAGGCGCAGACCTGCGCGAAGGGGTGTTGCAGTGCCGGGGTTTCAGAGATTGTCGTCGTAATCCTATCAAGAGTGACGTAATTGGCTACCGTGGCCGGGCCGACCTCACCGGCGACGAAAAACGAAAATCCATCCGGCGTGATCCGGATGGATAATCGGTTGTTCAGCAAATTGTTTTCCTGTTGCATTGTATGTTTTGAAGCTGCAACGGGGAAAGCGCGGGGAGTACCCGTTATTCCCAGTTACCGGCGTCGTTGGTCGCTTCGGTCATCGAACCCACTTTCAGACCCGGATATTTTTCGAAGTTTTTGCGTTCGTCGATCAGGTTGATCAGTTGCTGTTCGTTCATGTCGCTCAAGAACATCTTATATGGAACCTTGGCTTCGAACACCATCACGACCACTTTCGATTCGGTGGTCAGCGAGCCGGCGTCCATGATGACCTGTTGGCCGTCCGAGAACGGAACGATCTTCATATTGCGGATATATTGGTCGCTGTAGCCCTTGCCCGAATAGATGGTATCTTTCACTGCCATTCTGAATTTTTCGCGTCTCACCATGCCGCGGGCAACGGCAACGGAGTCGTCTTCCGAACCGATAGCACGTTCGTAGGTCATCGAATCGTTAAGCACGAAAGCGATCAGCGTGTCCATGCTCGACGTGTAGCGTTGGTGGCTCTGGCGGTATGCGTGTTGAGCGGTACGGATGTCCTTCAACTGTTCGATGATCACCGCTTCACGGGCATTTCTTTCAGTGACGAAGTTCATCGGAGTGGTAAATTGTTTTACCAACAGCCACACGGCAAAGAGGATCAGGACGGCCAAGACCAATTTGAGTAAGGTTTTCATGTGTTATTTTTTGATTAAGTTTGTGCTGTAATTCTGTAGGCCCTCTGTGGGAAGTCCGATTTGCCGCGCTTGCGGCGTCCGGCGTCAATCCCATACATTCGAAGTTTTACATCAAAATTGTTTACCCCGATGCTCAGTGCGCATATTTCGACTCAAATTTATAGCAAATTTACGTTCCAACCAACAGTTGGACAAAAATTTTTAATAGAAAAGTTATCCGAGTTCGTTTCGACGCCCGATCCGGAGTCGATTTTGATGGTCAACGGCTATGCCGGAACGGGCAAAACGACGGTCGTTTCAGCCTTGGTGCGGGCGCTCCGCGGGATGAAGATCCCGTGTGTGCTGTTGGCTCCGACGGGCCGGGCGGCAAAGGTGATGTCGCAGTTTTCTGGAGCGATGGCCTATACGATCCATAAAAAAATTTACCGGCAACGGACACTGGCTTCCGAGAGTTCGCGCTTCGAACTCGATGTCAACCGCCACCGCGGGGCGATCTTCGTGGTCGACGAGGCGTCGATGCTTTCGAATTATGGGGGCGACGCGGGGCTTTTCGGTTCGGGATGCTTGTTGGACGACCTGGTGCGTTACGTGCGCAGCGGCCCCGGTTGCAGGCTGATCGTGGTGGGCGACCGCGCCCAGTTGCCCCCCGTGGGGCTTGACTACAGCCCGGCACTCGATCCCCGGGCGATGGGCGTCTATGGCCCGGTCGAAGCGGTGAGCCTCGACGAGGTGATGCGCCAGAGTCAGGAGTCGGGTATCCTGTTCAACGCAACGCTCGTGCGCTGCATGATCGAGGAGGAGATCGCCGACATCCCGATGTTCCGTCTGGATGGGTTTCCTGACGTGAAGCACATCGATGGGGGTGGGTTCCTGGAAGAGTTGTCCGAGGCCTACGATCGATACGGGATGGAAAACACGATCGTGATCACTCGTTCGAACAAGCGCGCCAACCAGTTCAACGAAGGCATCCGCCGCCACATCCTCTGCCGCGAGGAGGAACTTTCGTCGGGCGATATGCTGATGGTGGTTAAGAACAACTATCACTTCCTCGAACAGGCCAACCGCGAGCAGGAGGAAGCGGGCACGGACGAAAGCGACCGCCTCGGCTTCATCGCCAACGGTGACATCGCCGAGTTGGTCAGGATCCGCCGGTTCGACGAGCAGTTCGGTTTCCGTTTCGCCGAGGTGCTGCTGCGCTTTCCCGACTACGACGGTCTGGAACTTGAGTGCCGGATCATCCTCGATACCCTGCAAAGCGCCTCGCCCTCGCTCACGACCGAGCAGAGCAGGCAGCTCTTCCATGGCGTCGAGCAGGACTATGCCGAACTGACAACCAAAGCCAAACGCTACAAGGCTATCCGCGAAGACCCCTACTATAACGCGATGCAGGTCAAATTCGCCTATGCCGTCACCTGCCACAAGGCGCAGGGGGGGCAGTGGCGCGCCGTGTTCATCGACAAGATGCTTTTCGGCGAGGAGGAGATGACCCGCGACCTGTTGCGGTGGCTCTACACCGCTCTGACCCGTGCGACCGACCGGGTTTGTTTCGTCAATTTCGACGAACGCTTTTTTGAGTGAAGATTACTTTCCCGACGGGCTTTTCCTTCAAAAAGTCTTCTTGCTGTGATGGAGAAACAGATCGGCTCTAATTGGGAGTCGCAGCCGCCCTCAGCGTGTCGACTGTTCCCGGCCCCTCGCAGCAAAGCAGGTCGAGGATGCTCAAGTTGGGCACAAAATCCATTTTTTCGGAAAAAACCTGGTAATAGGATACCGGCGTGAAACCGGGATCGGCCCGATGCAACCGAGTCTTGTCGGAAAGGCCCTGACGCAGGTCGAGTATTTCCGGGCCGTACTCTTTTTCGTAACGGTCGGTAAATGCGATCGGCGGGTTCACTCCCAACAGTCCCAACATTTTGTCCTGTAAATCGAAGTTGAGGTCGATCAGAAATTCGTATCGCTTTTCATAAAAATATATCATATCATCCTCGTATTCAGCAAAATAAGGGGAATTTCGGTAGGCCGAAACGATCGACATCCAATGTTGGTGCTGCCACGCTCTGAGGTAGTCGATCCGTACATCGCGTATGGGTGTTTTCTTACCCGAAGTTTTGTGAACGGGCACCGAAAGCGTGATCGGTCCGTTGGCCGAAAGGATCGCGCAACGATTCCGAAAGCTCTGTTTCTGATAGTGTTCGTGGAGTTCGATCACCGCCTCGCCGGAAAGCAGTTTCCCGTAATATTGGATATTGCCTATATAGGCCGTCGGAAGAATGACCATCGCGAAAATTATTGCTTGTGCCGCGATTGTTGGCTCTGCAACTCGTACATCTCGTCGCGGAAACGGGCGGCGTTGACAAAGTCGAGTTTTTTGGCGGCCTCTTCCATCGCGGCGCGGGCGCGGTCGATCGCTTCGTCGATGTTGCCGGTGAAATAGGTGGCTGCGGGTTCGGCCGCGATGCGTTGTTCGGAGGTGAGCGTGTAGTCGGCCCTTTTGCCGCCCCCTTGTATGGTTTCGGTGCCGAAGATGCCTTTCCGGCTCTTGACGATCTGGGTCGGAGTGATGCCGTGGTCGCGGTTATAGGTTTCCTGCACGGCGCGTCGGCGGGCCGTTTCGTCGATCGTGCGGCGCATCGAGTCGGTGATCTTGTCGGCATACATGATCACGCGGCCCTGGGCGTTGCGGGCTGCACGGCCTGCCGTCTGCGTGAGCGACCGCTCCGACCGCAGAAAACCCTCCTTGTCGGCGTCCATCAC
>JAITVB010000072.1 GCA_031286025.1 Rikenellaceae bacterium | reverse complement strand
CCTTTGCGGGCCTTGATCTCTTGAATGTTGCTGATCGTCTTTTCGTAGATGCTGTCGGTGGTGGCGATGGTCACCACGGGCATTTCGGCGTCGATTAGGGCGATTGGGCCATGTTTCATTTCGGCGGCCGGATAGCCTTCGGCATGGATATAGGAGATCTCCTTGAGCTTCAAGGCGCCTTCCAACGCGGCCGGATAGTTATACCCGCGCCCCAGGTAGATAAAATTGTGGGCGTAGGTGAAAATTTTAGACAGATCGGAAATCTGATCATTGAGTTCGAGTACTTTTCCCAATTTCTCAGGGATGCACTGTAATTCCCGGATATAGGAGTTATAGACGTCGGGCAGGATCGTCCGGCGCAACTTGGCCAACGTAAGGGCAAGCATGGCGAGCACGGTCACCTGTCCTGTAAAGGCCTTGGTCGAGGCTACCCCGATCTCGGGGCCCACGTGGATGTAGGAACCGGAATGGGTAGCGCGGGCGATGGAAGACCCCACGACGTTACAAATCCCATAAATAAACGCCCCGCGCTCCTTGGCCAGTTCGACGGCGGCCAACGTGTCGGCCGTTTCGCCCGACTGCGAGATGGCGATCACCACATCGTCGGCCTCGATCACCGGGTTGCGGTAGCGGAATTCCGAGGCGTATTCGACTTCGACCGGAATGCGGCACAAGTCTTCGATCAGGTGTTCACCGATGAGCGCCGCGTGCCATGAGGTGCCGCACGCCACGATGATGATGCGGCGCGCTTTTTTGAAGCGTTCCTTGTTGTCGAGCACGCCCGACAGGATCACGCCGGTCCCCTCGACGTTGATGCGGCCGCGGATGCAGTCGATGATCGTCTGAGGTTGCTCGTAAATTTCCTTGAGCATAAAGTGCGGATAACCGCCCTTTTCCATCTGCGAGAGGTTCATTTTGAGGGTTTGCACCTCGGGGGTGACCTCGATATCGTTGAAACTTTTGACTTTGAGCGGTTCGCCGCGCATTAGGATGGCCAACTCGTTGTCGTTGATATAGACCACTTTGTCGGTATATACGATGATGGGCGTAGCGTCCGAACCAATGAAAAACTCGTCTTTGCCGATGCCCACCACCAACGGGCTGCTTTTGCGGGCGGCCACCAACAGATCGGGATTACCCTTTTCCATCACCACGATGGCATAGGCGCCGACCACCTCGCGCAGGGCCACCTGCACGGCCGAGGTCAGGTCGATCTTGTTCGTGTTCTTGATATACTCGATAAACTGCACCAACACCTCCGTGTCGGTGTTACTCCTGAACGAAAACCCCTTGTTAGCGAGCATGCGCTTGATCACGCCGTAATTTTCGATGATGCCGTTGTGGATGATCGCCAGGTTTTCGGATTGGGAATAGTGCGGATGGGCGTTCACGTCGTTCGGTTCGCCATGGGTCGCCCAACGAGTATGGGCCATTCCGACGGTGCCCGAGAGGTCGGCGTGGGCCACGGCATTTTCGAGGTCTGCCACCCGCCTCCTCGTTTTGTAGATATTCAACTCGTTGCCGTCGTTGATCAGGGCCACCCCGGCGCTGTCGTAGCCCCGGTATTCGAGCCGGTGCAGGCCTTTGACGAGCATGGGGTAAGCTTCTTTATTGCCGATGTAACCTACGATTCCACACATGTCTTTTGTCGTTTTTTGCTGTTTAATAGGCCGGTTTGCCATAGAATGATTTGAGGGCCTCATCATCCGGGGCGCTCATGAACCCCCCTTGGAATTTATGCGCTGTGCGTCGGTTGTTCTGTAATTTCATAATCGTCGCAGAACCTTCTTTCGACAGGTCGCTGTAGAGAAAAATTCGGGTGTCGGCGTTCGCCTCCCAGTTTTCCATCACTTCTTCCGAAGGATCGGCAGGAAAGAAAACGTC
This sequence comes from Rikenellaceae bacterium, assembly GCA_031286025.1. GTDB lineage: Bacteria > Bacteroidota > Bacteroidia > Bacteroidales > Rikenellaceae > JAITVB01. The sequence continues at coordinate 1,695 of JAITVB010000072.1, read as the reverse complement.
GGTATTCCAATGGTTTTTCGCTTGTTCGTATGCCACGGGGAGCAGAGATTCCAACTCCTTCATCCGGCCATAGGCACGATAGATGTTGTAGCCCTCGCCGGCGCGTCCGCCCAATGAGCGCATCACCACGCACGGGTAATTGCGACTGGCCTGAACGCTGTTTTCGACCCGGAAAAGGTGTGACTTGAGCCATGCCGGATTGTTGCCCAACGTGCCGCCGACAGCGAGACTTTCGCCCGTGAGCGACGAATCGAGATTGGCTTCGTCACAGACATAGAGACCCAACTCGTTGCAGAGTTCCTGCAAGCGCGCTTTCATCGGATGGTAGCCCACGCGGATCGCGTTGACATTGGCCCGTTTGAGGTGCAACAGGTCGTCGCGCATCATTTTTTCGTCGGTGGCGACGGCCGTGGTCGTGTAATTCACTCCTTTGAAAACGATCGGTTTCCCGTTGATGCACCAGTTGCCCTTGCGGTAGTCGAGTTGCCGGAAGCCGACTTTAAACGGGATGTATTCCCGAAAACGGCCGCCGTAGTTCGTCCGCAGGATCACCTGGTAGAGGTTGGGCGACTCGGCACTCCACGCCTTGACCGCCCCGACCGGATATTCGAAACGGATCGTGTCGCAACTGCGGCCGGCGATTTCGATTTCTTTATAGCTGTATTTGACCACCTTGCCCTGTGCGTCTTCGAGGTCGAACCAGAACTGGGCTTTTTCGGTATTGTTGAATCCGTTGGTCGCGATGATATCAATCGCAAAGACACCCCGTGCGAGGGTCGAGTCGAGCGTGGCGGAAATCTGAAAATCCTGAATATGTATCTTCGGTTGGGAGTACACGTAAACCTCGCCTACCACGCCCGAGCCCGTCAATAAATTGTTTTCGAGCCATGCGCCGGTAGTCCATTTGTGAAATTCGAGGGTGAGCGTATTCTGCCCGTCGGTTATGTATTCGGAGATATCGAATTCGACGGGTGCCCCCGAATCTTCGCTGTAGCCTGCGGCACGGCCGTTGACGTAAAGCGTGCCGCCGGGCTGCAGGCCGCCGATATGTACAAAAACGGCCCGGTCGAGCCAAAGGACGGGGACATCGATCGTTTTCGAAAAACGCGCCACTGGATTTTCCGCAGGCAAGGCGGGCGGTTGCAGCCCCTTCATCTCATCGGCCGAAGCCGTTGCCCAATGGCCGGGAAATCGGGTCGAACGGCCGTTTTCGCCGTTCCATGCTCCGTTTAACGACAGGTAAAAAGGCGATTTCTCGAACGAAAAAGTTTCGGCGTCTTCGCGGCGGTTATAAGCTATGAACCGGGTGCGCGACGCCGGGCGGTTGATGGCCGGGGTGGCCGGATCGCTCCAGGCGCTTTCGATGTTTTGCCCCCACCCTGCGGTGACGGTCAGCCAAACGGCCGACAACAAAAATCCTTTTTTCATACGCTTTTCGATTTGCCCTGAATGGTTCAAAGATACGATTTCCGTTTGAAAATACGGGATAAAAATTGTCCGGTATAACTTTCTTTGACGGCGGCGACGGCTTCCGGAGTGCCGGTGGCTATGATGCGGCCCCCGCCGGCCCCGCCTTCGGGACCGATGTCGATCAGGTGGTCGGCCACCTTGATCACGTCGAGGTTGTGCTCGATCACGATCACCGTATTGCCTTTTCTGACCAGTTTGTCGAGGACGCCCAACAACACGCGCACG
>JAITVB010000239.1 GCA_031286025.1 Rikenellaceae bacterium | reverse complement strand
ATAATGTTTGCCGGGAGTCGGACGCGGTGCTGTTCGGTGCGATCGGCGACCCGAAATATGACAACGATCCGACGGCCAAGGTGCGTCCGGAGCAAGGCCTGCTGCGGATGCGCAAGTCGTTGGGACTGTTTGCGAACATTCGTCCGTTGGTCATGTTCGATTCGTTGGTGGATCGTTCGCCGATCAAGCGCGACATTGTGCAAGGTGCTGACTTCGTGTGCGTACGCGAGCTGACGGGCGGGATGTATTTCGGCCGTCCGCAGGGGCGGAGCGAAGATGGAAACACGGCTTACGACACTTGCGTGTACACCCGCGAAGAGGTGGAGCGCATTCTGCATCTGGCTTTCGGGTTGGCGCGCGGACGGCGAAAGCAGTTGACCGTTGTGGACAAGGCCAACGTGATTGCCACATCGCGGCTGTGGCGGCAGATCGCCAAGGAGTTGGAGCCGCAATATCCCGATGTGAAACTCGAATTTATGTTTGTCGACAATGCGGCGATGCAGATTATCCAGTGGCCGACGCGGTTTGACGTGTTGGTGACGGAGAACTTGTTCGGCGATATTTTGACGGACGAGGCGAGTGTGATCAGCGGGTCGATGGGGATGTTGCCGTCGGCTTCGTTGGGAGCCGAGGCGGGGCTTTTCGAACCGATCCACGGGTCGTATCCGCAGGCGGCCGGCAAGGGGATCGCCAATCCGATGGCGATGATCTTGTCGGCTGCGATGTTGTTGGAGTACCTGGAAATGAAAGAAGAAGGGGCTGCGGTGCGTGCAGCGGTGAATGCTGCACTGGCAGCCGGCGTAGTGACGGAAGATATTGCGCAGAAAGGGGCGAAAGCTTATTCGTCGAACGAAGTAGGCGACTACATTGCCATGCAAATCGCTAAATAAAGGCAGTCACGCGGAACAAAACGTCGCAGAAAAGGCACCGCTCCCGGATTTACTTTGCGGGGAACTCGGCATTCAACTTTTTAGCGCCGACGGCTACCTCCGCTGAAAAATTTTCCCAAGAGCATTCCATCGAAATCATCCCCGAATACCCGATCTCACGCAGCGCCGCAAAATAAGGCGCCAACTCCTCGTCGTTGCCCTTCACGCCCGGTGCCCGGCGCGTATCGTTGCCCGCCACATGGCAGTGTACGATCAGGTCTCCGGCCTCCAGAATATCCGACGCCGGTTCACCCACCATCATCATGTGGAACGTATCGCACAACAGCCGGATATTCGGGTCGTCAACCTCACGAACCATCCGCGCCGCCTCATCGAGCGACGTGATAAAATTCGACCCGCTCCTGGTCGGGTTAAGGTGTTCCAGTGCGACCGTAACCCCATATTTCCCGGCCAACGGCCCCATTTTCTCCAACAGGCTGCGGAATTGCCTCCAAGCCTCGTCATACGCAAAACCCTCGACTAAAGAACGGCTCCCGCCGCTCCCTAGCACGACCACCGTCGCCCCCAACTCCTGCGCCCGGCGGAACGACGTTTCGGCCCACGCCAACGCCGCGTCCGGATCGGCCGCAGGCCCCGTGGTTTTGATCGTCCCCGGGATGAAAATGTTGAACGCCGCCACCTTCGTCCCCCGCGCCCGGAGCCCGGCCAACGAAGCGGCAAACTCGGCGTCGCCTTTGTCGGGCATCAGTACCGCCGGCACCGTACACTCGATAAACACACATCCCCCGTTGTGCGCCGCCTCCCAATTGTCGGGCGAAGTGCATACCCCGATCGAGAGCGGGGGCAGGGCTTGTGCCGAAACCATGACGGCCGCCAGACAGCCCGATAGGGTCGTCATCGTTCTTCTCAAGTAATCTTTCATTATTTCCGCAGGTTTTAGTCGTCCCAATACACGAAAGGCGCCTCCCGACACCCGGAATTCTCTCATCACTTGGACAAATATAGCGAAAAAATTACCTTTGTGGAAATTTTTCACCTTTCCCGCGGATGAACCTGCTTACTTTTATTTTGCTAGCCATCGGACTTTGCTTCGATTCGTTTGCCGTATCGCTGTCGGCCGGGATGACCACCGACACCGCCACTCACCATCGTATCTTTGTCCGCTTCGCACTCATCCTGGGCGTTTTTCAGGGGGCGATGCTGCTCGCCGGATGGGCGGGAGGGCGGGGCATCAGCAACCTGATCAACGCTTTCGACCACTGGATCGCTTTCGGGCTGTTGGCCCTGATCGGGGTGAATATGATCCGCAGTTCGTTCAGGAAAGAGGAGTGTCCGGTCAACCCGTTCTGTTTTCGCCGCAACTGCCTGTTGGGAATCGCAACGAGCATCGACGCAGTGATCACGGGAGTTGCCCTGGGGTTGGTCACGTTGACCCTGGTGCCGCATGTGACGCAAACCGCGAACATGATCGTCGGCGCTGTCATCATGGCCGCCGTCACTTTCACCGCTTCGCTCATCGGGGTATTTATCGGCCACATGGCCGGCAACAAACTGGGCTCGCGTGCCGAACTGATCGGCGGGATCGTCCTGATCCTGATCGGGGCCAAGGTGTTGTTCGAGCACCTTACAGCATAGGCAGACCGAACATTTTCAGCGTATTGCGGGTCGTCTGTGCGGCGACCTCTTCCACGGAAATTCCTTTGATTTCGGCGATTTTCGCTGCGATATGAGGCAGATGGGCGCTTTCATTGCGTCGGCCCCGGTAGGGAACGGGCGGCAGATA
>JAITVB010000207.1 GCA_031286025.1 Rikenellaceae bacterium | reverse complement strand
TGGCGGCGGGCCGACAGCACCGTGTCATAACCTTCGGCCCGGTGGTTGACCAATTGCAGCAGGGCGGTGTTCTGCTCCTGGGCGGCGTCGAGCATTTGCTTCGAAATTTCCATGTTGCTGACGCTTGTGTCGATCATCATGCGGGTGGTCTGGCTCAGCCGCGAGAGCTCGAAATGGGAGATCAACCCCGTGAGCATCAATAGGCCCGCCAGAAGAGCAAACCCGTAGAGGATCTTGCGCCGGATGCCTTGGGCTGGTTTGATCGGATTCATATCGCGAAAGATAATTTTTATAAAGAACAAAGGTATAAAATTAACGGGATTTACGCCAAAACAACTCCCTCGGCGTGTGTGTACCCGACAATGGAGCCTAACCTGACGCGGCGGATGGTGTTGATCGCCTCGCGCAGGCAGGGGGCTTCGACCCGGATGTAATTGCCCGTGTATCCGAACATCGCGCCGCCTTTGCGGAAACCTTCAAAGAGTACGTCTGTCTCCTGTTCTGAAAAACGTTCGATGAAGTGGCGGTGGTTGCTTTCGCTGAGTGCCATCAACCGGGCGACACGCTTGGCTGCCACTTGCGGGGCCACCTTGTCCGGCATCGCCGCAGCGGGCGTGTTGGGTCGCACCGAGTAAGGAAAAACGTGGATGAACGCCGGCTCGACCCTTTCGAGGAAACGGAATGTCTCTTCAAAATCGGTTTCCGTTTCGCCCGGAAAACCGACGATCACATCGATCCCGAGGAAGGCGTCGGGCATCATTCGACGCACGGCTGCGATGCGGTCGGCGAAGGCCGCCGTGGTGTAGCGCCGCCGCATCAGACTCAAAATCCGATCCGACCCGCTCTGCAACGGAACATGAAAATGGGGTTGGAATTTTTCGGAAGCAGCCGTAAACGCGATGATCTCGTCCGTGAGCAAGTTCGGCTCGATCGACGAAATGCGGTAACGTTCAATGCCTTTCACCTCGTCCAACGCCCTGAGCAAATCCAAAAACGATTCGCCTGTCGTGCGCCCGAAATCACCGGTGTTGATGCCCGTGACGACGATCTCTTTCTGGCCGCCGCGCGCAATCTGGTCAGCCTCTGTAACAAGCTCCTTCACAAAGATGTTGCGGCTGCCGCCCCGGGCCAACGGGATCGTGCAGTAGGAGCAACGGTAGTCGCATCCATCCTGCACTTTCAGAAAGGCCCGTGTGCGGTCGCCCGACGAAAAAGCGGCAAAGAACGAGGTCAACTCTTCGGCGTCGCATGTGTGGACGGCCGCCGCCCGCCCCTTGCCCGAGAGCCTGCGCACCCGCTCCGGCAGGCTACCTTTTTCGTTGTTGCCGATCACCAGGTCGACGCCTTCGATGGCGGCCACGTCGGCCGGTCTCAACTGGGCGTAACACCCCGTTACGGCGACGATCGCCCCCGGGTTTTCACGCACGATCTTCCGAATGATGTTCCGACACTTTTTATCGGAATGCTCGGTCACCGAGCAAGTGTTGACCACACAAACGTCGGCCGTTTCGCTGCGTGCCGCGCGCACAATACCTGCCTGTTCGAACTCCCGGGCCAGGGTCGACGTTTCCGAAAAGTTGAGTTTGCACCCCAACGTGTAAAATGCCGCTTTCTTTGCCTGATGCTCCATTGTTGTACTCCCTTTTCTAAATTCCCTGGTCGACGAGGGGCAGGGCAATCTCGAAGATTTCCTCCCCGCGCCGTACGGTCAAGCCGACCGTTGCCCCTTTGTTTCGTAAGATCTCCGCAATTTCCTGCCGGGTCATTTCCGTGACCGGACGGTCTTCGACGTGGGTGATGATATCGCCCGGCCGGACGCCCGCCCGCTCGGCGTTGCGCTCCACCAGAATCAGGTTGACGATAAAGCCCTCGCATATGTCCGTGCGGTCGGTCAACCCCATCCCCGTGTGCGGAAGGTCAAGCCGCTTGCCGAACTCGCCATTGGGTTTCAGGTAAAGTGTCCGGGTCTTGAAATCGATGATCACCGAGAAATGCCTAAGCAGTCGGTTGCCGAGCAATCCGAGGTACTTCTTGGTGGCCATCGATCCCGATGTGTTGTGCGAGTGGGAGCAAATAAGTTCTTCGACCCGGAATCCGCCGATGGTGACGGCCGTGGCGCGGAAAACGGTGCTACGCCCTTCGCCGCCCACTCCCGCATTGCGGGCATAGGACTCGACCGAGGGAGTGATCCGGTTGAGTTTGTACTTCCGTGCCGTGCCACTCGTGAAGCTGATCGCGCCGCTGCTGCCCAGATCGAGCAGAAACTTGCCCCGGATCCGCTTGCCGTTCCCCGGTTCGGCTTCGGCTCGGACATGGTAGCGATAGCGGCGGTAGGCGAGAGGCAACGCCGTGTAACCTGTCAGGTCGGGCGGGCTGTCGGGCGCGAAAACTGTCACCTGCCCCGTTTCGTAATCAAACATTGCCACGCGTCCGGCCAACAGCGGCCAACCGACAATCCCGTCGGCCCGTCGGCCGAGGACCGGCCGGACCTGCAGCACGGGTGCGCCGTTGAAGGTATAACTCAGCGTGTCAAAACGGATCGTTGTCGGTTCGGCCACATAGCCGCCTTTTTCCCGGGCCGTGCCCACGCCGCTGAACAGACTGGTGCCCATTTCCCCGGGCGTGTAGCCGCTTCGCGCCAGGTAGAGGCTGTCGAAGATGAGGTGGCTCGCTCCGGTGTCGAAGATAAAAGTACCCGCGATCGAATCGTTGATCGCCGACCGGAAATACCAATGCGAATCGAATTCGACCAACGGCCTTCCGGACAAGGTGTCCTGTCCGAAAACCCCGGTCTGTGGCAAGCCAAGGATCAGCAGAAGAAACAGGCATTTTTTTTTCATATACCAATCGGTTGTTTTTCGTTCCATTCGCGGCGACGGTAAAGTTGGTCGCGTAATTCAGGCGAAAAGCCCGCCTCGCGGATCGCCTGCCGAATGCCCCGTGCGTCGAACCGGTGGCGAGCGCCACCGGAACGCACCACGTTTTCCTCGATCATGATCGACCCCATGTCGTTCGCCCCGCAATGCAGCGCGATCAGGGCCGTTTCCTTGCCCACGGTGAGCCACGAAGCCTGGATGTTGGCGATGTTGTGCAGCACGATCCGGCTGATAGCGATCAACCGCAGGTAATCCAATGGCGAATATTTCGAGATCGGGCCTTCACTCTCCAACCGGCTGCCGGCGCCGCGGAAAATCCACGGGATAAAGGCGATAAACCCGTGATGCCCCGCCGGCCGTTCGGCCTGCAGGTCGCGGATCCTCAGCAGGTGTTCGATGCGTTGACGCGGTGTTTCGACATGGCCGTACATCATCGTCGCCGATGTGGCGAGGTTCATCCGGTGGGCGGTGCGCATCACGTCGAGCCATTGCTCGGCCGTGCATTTGCCGGGCGAAATGCGGCGGCGCACTTCCGTGTCGAGGATTTCGGCCCCTGCGCCGGGTAGCGAATCGAGTCCTGCGGCGACCAACCGTCGCAGCGTTTCTTCGATGGAAATCTTGCCGATCCGTGCAATATGGAAAATCTCGGGTGGCCCCAACGCGTGCAGTTTCACTTGCGGAAAGCGGCTTTTCAATTCCCGGAACAGCGTTTCGTAATAGTCGATATCCAGTCCCGGATGCAACCCGCCCTGCAACAGCAGTTGGTCGCCGCCGAGCGCAAGCGTTTCTTCGATCTTCCGGGAATATTCTTCGATCGTCGTGATGAAGATTTTTTCTTTTTCCGACGGTTTGCAATGAAAGTTGCAGAATTTGCAGCCCGATACGCAGGCGTTGGTGATGTTGACGTTGCGATCGATCTGCCAGGTGACCGTCTCGGCAGGGGCGGCTTCGATCCGCAACTGATGGGCCACGGCGGCCAGTTTCCCCAACGGTGCCCGGGTGTAAAGTTCTTCGGCCTGATCCGTGGTCAGGTTTTCGCTCCCGAGAGCCTTTTCGTATAACGGTTCGAGTTTCACCCCGCAAAGGTAATGCTTTGGGACGGAACTATGCCTCGATTTTATAAGGATAGTTCCTTTTGACTTATTCTTTCCGATTTTTTCTTGATAAAAAAAGTTGCGACTGTTGCGTGTTTTGACGGAACCGATTTTTTTAATATATTGCATCGATTAATCCAAATCGGAACTATGAGCCCAAACCGAGTCTCGACGGCCCTTCCCCGACGGGGAAGTTCGCAGACCTATATTGTGGTGACGGCCTTCCTGTCGCTGTTTGCCATTGTGGGGATCGCCCTTTACGGGCTGCCCTTCTTCTATGATTTTATGACGGCCGAGTATGGTTGGACACGTACGACGGTCACTTCGGGCAACGCGCTCGGCAAACTGATCGTCGCGCCTCTGTTCGGTTTCATTGCCGGTTGGTTGATCGACCGCTATGGGCCGCGGCGGCTGATGATCGTCGGTTCGCTGATCGCCGGGGCGGCGCTCGTGGGACTGGGTTATTTCCGGTCGCTGCCGATGTTCTACCTGTTTTATGTGTTCAATGCGTTGGGATACGTTTGTGCCGGGCCGCTGCCTTGCCAGGTATTGGTCTCGCGTTGGTTCGACAGGAACCGGGGCAAGGCGATGGGGATCGCTTACCTCGGCATCGGGACGGGCGGTGCGTTGGTACCGCTGTTGGCCAATAAACTCGAAGCCGGTTTCGGATGGCATTCTGCGCTGATGGCCCTCGGGGTACTGATCGTGCTCATCTCGCTGCCGATGGCCTACTTTATCCGTCAGCCGCACGGGGAACAGACCCCGCAGGCCGCACCCGAAAAACCCGTCCGGCAGCCAAACGTATCGATCAAAAGCATTCTCACCGATCGCAATTTTTACTTGTTGGGGTTCGGCAGCATGTGTGCGATCGGGGTCGTGGGCGGTGTCAATCAACACCTGAAACTTTATCTGCGCGATCTGAATTTCACACAGGCCGATGCGGCGCAGATCATGTCGCTCGTGTTGTTGATCAGCCTCGCAGGAAGGGTGTTGATGGGGTGGCTCGCCGATTTGATATCGCGCAAATATGTGATGATCGTTATTTACCTGATGGTGGCGGCGGCGATCCCGTTGTTGCTGATGCCGGAATTCCCGGGCAAGATTTACATTTTTACGGTGATCTTCGGACTTGGGCTTGGGGGCGATTATATGATCATTCCGTTGATGGCGGGCGACCTGTTCGGGGTGCGTGCGTTGGGGCGGACGATGGGGATCATTCTGGTGGCCGACGGCATCGCCGAGTCGGTCTTCCCGATGATGGTCGGAGCGATGTATGACGGGACGGGGCATAATTATACGATCGCTTTCTGCGTGCTGATCGCCGTGGCGCTGATCGGGGCGGTCATCGTGTCGTTCCTGCCGAAGAAGGCGGTGGAGAAATA
>JAITVB010000205.1 GCA_031286025.1 Rikenellaceae bacterium | reverse complement strand
GAACCTGTCGCCGAAGATAATGGCCGGTTGTTAAGCCGTCTGTTCCCGGTTTTGAACAGGCTGCGTCCATTTTCGCCGGATGCGGGTGGGAGCGGAAAACACGGCGAAGTTGCCCTCTGTAAAACGGCATAACGAGGCGCCTTAAAAACGGTTGAAAATGCACGCATAAAACCGGCGGAAAGCGACCCGCTGAAACCGGATGAAACTACCCCCCGAAAGGATGCCGAAAGAAGAGCGGTAAAAAAGTTGATTCGGAAAGGGATTTAGCGTAAGGATTTGTTAGTTTTTCAAAGAACAAAAACCAACAAAATCTGCAAGATTATGACCAACAGTCCTATTCCGATGATTAAATTAAGAACGATCATTCGATTGTATGACGGCCAGAAAGGTATTAACCCCTGTTGCCGCATCATTACCGCAAACAAAAGCCCGCCTGCGATGCAGGCGGGCTTTTTACTGACAGGCGGGCAAAGAAGTATCTCCGCCGCCCGGAACAGTTGTCGTAAAGAGGTCTCCCTCGTATAATATAGGGTAATCGTGTTATTATCCTTCGAAACCGTAAATATGTCGGGAGCGGAGTGACTGAATTCAAACCCCGGAACATAGTAAGCCAATGAGGAGCCGGCAAGCTCCGCGCCTATGAGTGCAACCGTACTCGTCTCTATCAGCAGTTCGTAACCTCCCGAATCCGTTTCCGTCATATGAATCACCTTGACTACGACCTCTTGGTCGTAGTAGAACGTGATAACGACGTTATCGCCCGCTCCGATCGTTCCCGTGCCCGAATCGCTGTCGGTCGCGTTGAACGCGTAGCCGTCGATATCGGGAGCGGCGTAGCTGTAAGCCCCGACAGGTACGTCGCTGTGGGTTGCGGAAGGCTGGATTTCCTCATCCGTGCCGGTAATGAGGTAGCGGATAGTGATCGACTGAACTATTTTGTCGTAGTAGAACCGGATGGTGACGTTTTGTCCTTCGCCGATCGTTCCCGAGCCGGAATCGCTCTCGGCCGCGTTGAAGGCGTAGCCGTTGATGTCCGGAGCGGTGTAGCTGTACGGCCCGGCGGTGATGTTGCCGTGCACGGTCGCGGGCCGGATCTCGGCCTCCGTGGCGGCGTCCAAATAGCGGATGGTGACCGACTGCACGGAGGGAGCTACCGGCACTACCTTGTCGTAGTAGAAGCGGATGACGATGTTCTCGCCCGCGGCGATCGTTCCCTCGCCCGAATCGCTCCTGCCCGCGTTGAAGGTGTAGCCGTTGATGTCCGGGGCGGTGTAGCTGTACGGCCCGGCGGTGATGTTGCCGTGCCCGGTCGCGGGCCGGATCTCGGCCTCCGTGGCGGCGTCCAGATAGCGGATGGTGATCGACTGGAATACCGGATCGGGTAGCTGCTCGTCGTAGTAGAACCGGATGACGACGTTTTGCCCCTCGCCGATCGTTCCCTCACCGGGGTCGCTCTTTTCCGCGTTGAACGTATAGCCCTCGATCTCGGGCGGCGAGTAGCTGTACGGCCCCGCCGGAACGTCGGGATAGGTCGCCGAGGGCCGGAGTTCCATCTCCGTGTCGGCGTCCAAGTAGCGGACGGTGATCGACTGCTTCAGTTTGTCGTAGTAGAATTTTATGGTGACCTTCCCGCCCGCGGCCAATTTCCCGGATCCCGAATCGCTCATGACCGCGTTGAACGCGTAGCCCGCGATGGCAGGATGATCGTAGTCGTAGTCGCCCGCCGGAAGATCGCCGTAGGTCGTCGGAGGTTGGATCTCCCCGCCCGTGGCGGCGTCGAGGTACTGGATAGTGATCGTGCCCAGATCGTAGATCGGGTCGTACACGCTGCAACCCGCCAAGAGCAGCATCGCCCCCACGGAGGCCATTAAAATTTTTATCGCGTTTTTCATTTTATCTTCTGTGTTTTTATATTCCCTACTTGTTGTTACCTATCGTCCACACTAAGTTCACGCCAAGCTGCGTCGGCCCCCAGAAATCTTTCGTCAGGTTCTTCTCCCCGTAATACCGCGTCCGGTCGATCATGCGGAAAGTCTCGTATTCGAGGGAGGTGTAGCCCAACCCCAGATTGAAGTCCAGCGACAGGCGGCGGGCCAACGGAAGCCGGTAGCCGGCGGTGACGCCCGCGTTCCACAGGTGGCCCTGATATCCGATGTCGTCCGACAACGAACCGCCGATCAGGTATTTGTGAACGTTGTATTCGCTAAAAGTGCCTCCCGCGCCGAGATAGAACCGTTTCTCAGCGCCAAGGTACCAACGCAGTTCGGGATTGGCGAACCATATCTTCTGCACCCTGCCGTGCTCGCTGCCCCAGAAACTGTAACCGCCGTCCAACTTGATGCCGAACCGGTCGTTGTCGGTACGCCATTCCAGGCCGAGCGTCGGCAGCAGGAAGGCGTCGTACAGCAGATTGGTGCGGATGTCGAGCCGGAAACGCCCGCCGGAGGGCACCTCCACGATCCGCTCCACATCCCTGACGCGGTCGACGTAGACCGTGTCGGTCTGCTTTTCGGTTATGACCACCGAGTCGCCGGGCAGCACCAACGGCTCCTGCTTCAGGTAGATCATGCAGGCCACGCCTCCGCGCAGGTAGAGCAGCATGTTCGCCGCGATATATCGGTATGTCGCCCCCGCGGAAATACCGCGCAGCCGCGCGCGCAGCTCGTCGCCCGAAAGCGAAAGGTCGAGCGCGTCGAGCGCCTCCTGCCTTGAGGGGGTGCGGGGATCGTTGGCGATCATGCGACGCAGGCCCTCCCAGTCCTCGCCCGCCGAGAAGGGAACGATACGGGCACGGTCTATGTTCGGATGCTTCGAGGTGATGTAGTTCCGGATAGCCAACGCGCGGCCCGTGGCCAACTCCTCGTTGTGGGCGGTGTTGCCCTCGGGCGAGGCTGTGGCGACGATCGTCGCGTAGTCGAGGTTCTCAGGCAGGGATTCGTCCGCGAACGTGCGGTCGATGATCGCCAACGTGCGCGCGTTGTCCATGTAGCCCGGTTCGAGCACGGTGCTGTTCACGCGGAAGCGGAGGACGACCGTCTCGGACTGCTGCGCGTCTCCGGAGGCGACCGCCCAATAGCCGGCGTCCTGGCGGGACAGGTCGACCCGCACCGTCGACCCGACGGACGAATCCGCGATCTGCCGCGGGACGTTCTGCCCATACGACGCTCCCCCGACAAGAATCGCGGAAAGCGCCAACAACAATTTGTGTAATGATCTCATAAATAATTAGGTTTTAAAAAGGTTTGAAAATTTATTTTCCGGTTAGAAACCCCTGCAACGGATTGCGACTTAAGGAAACACCAGGCCGCAGGGATTTCTGTCGGTCGGGTGTAACGCGGATTCGATATGGATATACGGAAGCTGCAACGGCGGGATGCACAGGTGGAGCCCCGGCAGGCCAATGAGAAAAAGCCGTCCCGGAACCGGCTCCGCGGAACGAGCACAAAAAAAACAGGCCCGGAAAGGATTGTCTCGCCCCCGGGCCAAAATAAGGAAAACTGAAAGCCGACGACCGTTGCGACCGCAACGGCGTCGAAAAACAGGGCTGGCGGTGTTACACGACTTATTGAATCACACAACCAACTGTAAATGAGCGGACTACCCCCCCCGTGAGCATGTAACATTATGGAAAACAGGCCATTGACGGGTTGATCTTCAGACTTCCCTGTCCTTGCAGGGCAGAGGCCGGAGACGGACGACGATCCCGGTGCAGTCAATACGAACACTATTCGACGGTCGGCCTGACATCGGTTCGATTGGAGGAGAATGGTAGGGAAAGACGAGTTTATATTAGCAGGTACCTTCAATCTGTTGTTGTAAATACGTAAATATAAAATTACGAAAATTTCCAATTTAATGCAAAAATCGACTCACTTTTTTTGAGGCAAGAACATTGGGCGCCCTTAGGGAGTTGGCCGAAAAGCTCGGTAGAATCCGATTAACACCCTGTTATCGCGGGCATTACCTTCCAAAGTGCGAAGTTGTCAAAAAATTACAGACAAAGTAGCTCCCGATGTCCGGAGTTTGTTTTTTCTTATCTTTGCGGTAATTTAAACGACAACTATGAATTATCAGGCAATTTGCGAAAAAGCGTGCGCCATCGCCCGCGAGGCCGGAGCCTTCATCGCCGCCCAACGAGAAGGCTTTTCGTTCGACAAGGTCGAATTCAAAGGCACGCACGATATGGTTTCATACGTGGACAAGGAAGCGGAACGCATCGTTGTCAAAGGACTTTCGGCGCTGCTGCCCGAAGCGGGCTTCGTCACCGAAGAGGGCACCGTGACCCAGGCCTCGGGACAGCGTTACCGTTGGATCATCGATCCTCTCGACGGCACGACCAATTTCATCCACGGTGTGGCTCCCTACTGCGTCAGCCTGGCGCTGACCGACGGCGACGAACCGGTCGTTGGTGTGGTGTATGAGGTGGTCAAAGGCGAATGCTTCTACGCCTGGGAGGGGTCGGCGGCCTACCTCGACGGACGCCCGATCTGCGTGGCGGCGACCAACGAACTCAGGCATGGCCTCTACGCCGTCGGCCTGTCGCATGCCTCGCAGGACACGGTGGCCCAATTACTCAAAAACATCGACTACTTTCTGCGCAACACCAACGGCGTGCGCCGTATCGGATCGGCTGCCGCCGATCTGGCCTATGTGGCCGCAGGCCGTTTCGACGGTTTTTATCAGAAAAACCTGTCGCCGTGGGACGTCGCCGCCGGAGCGCTGATCGTCGAACGGGCCGGCGGGCGCGTGACTGATTTCAGCGGCGGGACGAACTACGTTTTCGGTGGTGAAATCATCGCTGCGTCGCCAACGATTTACGACGAATTCAAACGGGTCGTGCTTTCATAATCGGGTGAACGTCTGGGAAAACATAGGTTACCGGCTCCTGGTCGGGTTTTGCAAAGTGACCGGGTGGTTGCCGCGTTGGTGGCTCTATGGGGTATGTGTGCCCGTGATCTATTTTTTCATCTGCAAGATCGGTGGCTACCGCAGGAAAGTGGTGCGTGAGAACCTGAGCAACTCGTTCCCCCGAAAGACGGAAGCCGAGCGTTTGATTATCGAGCGAAAATTCTACCGCCACCTGTCCGAGCTTTTCATTGATACGATCACCCTTTGTTCGCTGAGCGAAAAGCAGGCCCGTCGGCGTTTCGTCGTCGAAAACCTGGCCGAGCATGAGTGCGAGGTGGCCGGCCGCAGTTGGATCTGCGCGATGGCCCATTTCGGCTGTTGGGAATATTCGAGCACCTATACACTCCACACCGACCATCAGGTGTTGGGCGTTTACCGCCCGCTGCGACGGAGGGTGATGGACCGGTTTTACCACTACACCCGATCGCGCTTCGGCGCACGGCCTGTGCCGATGAATGACATAGGCAGGGAAATGCTCGCCGCCGTGCGCAACGACGTACCCACGGCCTTGGCTTTGATTGCCGATCAGTCGCCCCCCTGGTTTTCGATCCGCCGTTGGTTCGATTTTCTGAACCAACCCACGCCGTTCTTCATGGGCATCGGCAAGATGGCGCTCAAACTGCGTCTGCCGGTGTGGTTCCTGCATGTGAGCAAGGTCAAGCCGGGCTGCTATACCTGCCGGATGATCGAAATCTATAACGGCATCGCCCCCCTCACCGAAGAGGAAATCACCGAACGCTATGCCGCCGAACTCGAACGGATGATCCGCCAAACCCCCGAGTTGTGGCTCTGGTCACACAAACGTTGGAAGCACAAACCGCCGCAAACCCATGAATAGAATCGCCGTCGTCATCCTCAACTGGAACGGGGAACGCTTTTTGGAACAGTTCCTGCCTTTGGTTGTGGCTTGTTCCGGCGACGCCCAGATTGCGGTGGCCGACAACGGATCGACCGACGGGTCGCTCGCGTTGCTGGCCGCACGGTTTCCGGAAGCGAGGGTCATCGGGCTGCCGAAGAATTACGGGTTTGCCGAGGGCTATAACCGGGCGTTGGCCCGGATCGAGGCCGAATATTACGTGCTGCTCAATTCCGATGTCGAGGTGACGCCCGGGTGGCTCGGCCCGTTGGTGGCAATGCTCGACACCGATCGTCAGGTGGCCGCCGTGATGCCCAAGCTGCGGGCGCAGTCCGAACGCACGAAATTCGAATATGCCGGGGCTAGCGGCGGGTTTATCGATCGCTTCGGCTACCCCTACTGCCGCGGGCGCATCCTGCAAACGGTCGAGGAAGACCGGGGGCAATACGACGACGCCCACCCCGTGTTCTGGGCCACCGGCGCGGCGATGGCCGTGCGGGCCGACCTTTATTGGAAAGCCGGCGGTCTGGATGCCGATTTTTTTGCCCACATGGAAGAGATCGACCTCTGTTGGCGTTTGAAAAGAATGGGATTCCGAATAATGGTCGAGCCTGCCGCTGTGGTTTATCATGTGGGCGGTGGGACGCTTTCGTCCGATTCGCCCCACAAGACGTTCCTGAATTACCGCAACAACCTGGCGATGCTCTATAAGAATCTGCCCGAGGACGACCTGTGGTGGATACTCCTGGCGCGAATGGTGTTGGACAGCCTGTCGGCCGCGGTTTTCCTCGCACAAGGCAAGCGACCGATGATGCGGGCCGTGTGGCGCGCCCACC
>JAITVB010000114.1 GCA_031286025.1 Rikenellaceae bacterium | reverse complement strand
AGGTCTTTCACCAGACGGTTGTAGTCGATGATGCGCAACTGGTCGTCCGGAAAAGCGACGGCCAGAAAGTAGCAATACTCTTCATCGCCCCGGTGGTTGGGGTTGGCGTTTTTCTTTTCCTGGCCTACGCGCGCGGCAGCGGCGGTGCGATGGTGTCCGTCGGCGATGTAGAGGGCGGGCATGGCATCGAAAATTTCGGTGATGCGCCTGATCGTCGCCTCGTCATCGACCAACCAGAAGTGATGTCCGAAACCGTCGGCCGCCGTAAAGTCATATTCGGGGGCACCGGCGGTGACTTTTTTCACGATCGCGTCCAACTCGGCGTTGGCCGGGTAGGCAAAGAATACCGGTTCGATGTTGGCGTTCTGGATGCGGATATGAATCATCCGGTCCTCCTCCTTATCGGGCCGGGTCAGTTCGTGTTTCTTGATCTTGCCCGACATGTAATCTTCGAAACGACAGGCGATGGCCAGTCCATACTGCGTGCGGCCGTTCATCGTCTGAGCATAGACGTAGTAGCGCTCCGCCGGATCCTGCACCAACCAACCGTCGGCCTTCCATTTTTTAAAATTTCCGACCGCCTTGTCGTAAGCCTCTTGCGAATGTTCGTCGATGATCGGCGTAAAGTCGATCTCGGGTTTGATGATGTGCAGTAGCGAACGCTCGGTCGCTTCAGCCTGTGCTTCGGCCGAGTTGAGCACGTCGTAGGGGCGCGAAGCCACTTCGGCGGCGTATCGTTCCGGAGGACGAATCCCCTTGAACGGTTTTACTTTTACCATATTTTTGTCGTTAGGCCCTCCCGCTTTTGCCGGAAGGTTGTTGTTTAAAATGCGTAACCGAGCGCTATGGCTCCTGACGGGACGATGTCGCCACCCGTACCGATCATCATCGCCGGACCGATCTGCCACATAAAACCACCCTGGCGGGGTTGGCGGCGGTACATGAATTCGAAATGGCCGATCACGTTCCCGGAACGGGCAAGGTCGTTGTCCCAGTTATAGGCGCTGACCGTCTGGGTCATCACCGTGATTCCGCACCCGGCCAGGAAAGTATGATCCGAATCCGGTTTGCCGAAAATATAGTTCAATCCCAAGGGAAAGGTCGCAAATGAACGGAGATTTTCCTCGTAATAATATTCGTCGGATGAGCCGCCGTAAAAGGTGCCGAAACCTAACCCCGCCCGATATCCCCATCCCAGGCGTTCTCCGGGATGAAACCGGCTGTCAAAGTTGGCCGAGAAAATAAATCCCGCCCCGCCTACTTCGGCGTAGAACGCACTGTGGCTTTCCGACCGCTGTTGGGCCTGTGCCCCGTATGTCGCTGCACAAAGCGCGAGCGTCAACAAAAATTTTCGCATAAGGTTCGATTTAAAAAAAATACAGGTTTATAATAACGATGCAAACCGAACCTGTCGCGCTGCACGGATTTTCGAAATTTTTTCACCGTTTATTTATTCACCTGAAACCTCGTCTCGCCTTTCCGGAAAAACTCGACCACCTGTCGGGCGGCAGCCAGGCCGGCGTTGATATTGGCTTCGGCCGTTTCGGCCCCCATTTTTTTTGCGGTGGCGAAGACGCGGCTACCGAATTTTTCGTTCAACTCGACCTGGGCGTCGGCGGCGATGTCGGTCGCGTACTTGAGATCCGGGCGGTCGGCCAACAGGCGGATCAGCCCCTCCTCGTCGATTACCTCCTTACGGGCGGTATTGACAAGCGCAGCGCCCTTGGGCATCTTTGACAACAGGTCATAGTTGAGCGATTTTTTCGTTTCGGGCGTCGCCGGGATGTGTACCGACACATAGTCGCTGTTGGCATACAGCGCGTCCACGCTGCAAACCACTTCCACGTCGTCGGCCTCGAACACCGCCGGAGCGGCGTAGGGATCGAATGCCGAAACCTTCATGCCCATCGCCTTGGCGTAACGGCCCACCAAACGGCCCACGTTGCCGTAGGCGTGGATGCCGAGGCGCTTGCCGTTGATTTCGGTGCCGGTGCCCGGTTGGAACTGGTTGCGGGCCATGAAGATCATCATCCCGACGGCCAGTTCGGCCACGGCGTTCGAATTTTGGCCCGGAGTGTTCATCACCACGATGCCTTTGGCCGTACACGACGGCAGGTCGACATTGTCATACCCTGCGCCGGCGCGCACGACGATTTTCAGTTTCCGCCCGGCTTCGACCACAGCGGGGGTCACCTTGTCGCTGCGGATGATCAGGGCGTCGGCGTTGGCCACGGCTTTCAGCAAGTCGGCCGCGTCGGCATATTTTTCGAGGAGCGCCAGTTCATAGCCCGCCCCCTCGACGATGTTGCGGATACCGTCGACCGCCGCCTTGGCAAACGGTTTTTCGGTAGCTACCAATATTTTCATCTTTTCGTCAATTAAAGAAGTCCAAAATACGTTCTTGTCCGTTACTTTCGGGTTCAAAGGAGAGTATGGATAGGCAAGCGGCACAGCGCGGCTTATCCGTTGACTTTCTTCTCAAAATCCTGCATGCAGGTCACCAACGCCTGTACGTCTTCGATCGGCAGCGCGTTGTAAGTCGAGGCACGGAAGCCGCCCACCAAGCGATGGCCCTTGATGCCGACCATACCGCGTTCTTTGGCGAACGCAAAAAACTCGTCATAGAGATTTTCGCGGCCCGGCGCCGGCACGAAGCAGATGTTCATCAGCGAACGGTCTTCCTTCACGGCGGTGCCGACGAACAACGGGTTACGATCGATTTCTTCGTAGAGCAGCCTGGCTTTGGCCTTGTTGATTTCGTACATTTTCTGTACGCCGCCCAACGACTTGATCCAACGCAGCGTTTCGCGCATCACATAAATCGGGAACACGGGCGGGGTGTTGAACATCGACCCCTCTTTGATGTGGGTGCGGTAATCGATCATCGTCGGGATCGGGCGGCTCATCTTTCCGAGCATATCTTCTTTCACGATCACGAACGTCACACCGGCCGGAGCCAGGTTCTTCTGCGCACCGCCATAAATGAGGGCATATTTCGACACGTCGACCGGACGGCTCAGAATGTCCGAACTCATATCGGCCACCAGGGGCACCGGGCAGTCGATGTCGGTATGGTATTCGGTGCCGAAGATCGTGTTGTTCGTCGTAATATGCAGGTAGTCCAAATCCTTCGGAACGGCAAAGCCTTTCGGAATATAGGTGTTGTTCCTGTCTTCCGACGAAGCCACCTCGACCGCTTCACCGAAGAACTTGGCCTCTTTCATCGCCTTCTTGGCCCACACGCCGGTATTGACATACCCTGCCTTCTTTTCGAGCAGGTTGAACGGCACCATATAGAATTGCGAACTGGCGCCACCGCCCAGGAAGAGCACCCGGTAGCCTTCGGGAATCGCGAGCAGCTCTTTGAACAGCGCCACCGTTTCGTCCATCACCGCTTCGAATTCCTTCGACCGATGGGAGATGGTGAGCAGGGATAGTCCCATTCCGTCAAAATCCAACACGGCCTTGGCCGCATTCTCGATGGCTGCCTGCGGCAACACGGCAGGTCCGGCATTGAAATTGTACTTTTTCATCTTGTGTGATTTATGATTTGTTTGCAATTATCCGTATTTCAAGAGCCACTTTTTGCCGATCCGGGCCTTTCGCGGGTGGTTTTAAAGCGCTTCACCGGATTACCCTTTCGAATTAAAACGACAGATGATCGAAAAGAGACCTTAAAGATAAATAAAAAATATTTTTTTTGTATCTGTTCCTGCCACATTTTTATCACCTTTGTAGTTCGATTTTTTTTAAACCAAACGGTTCGCCGCCGTATGAAAGATTTTACGAAAGGGAGCGAAGCGAAGCAAATTTTTCAGTTTGCCTTGCCGATGTTGATCGGTAACGTCTTTATGCAGCTTTATCAGTTTGCCGATACGGTAATCGTTGGTCGCTTCCTGGGCAAGGAAGCGTTGGCGGCCGTCGGGGCGAGCACACCCGTCGTGTTCCTGACCATCGCCCTGGTGATCGGTATCGGTATTGGGTCGTCGATCGTCATTTCACAGTATTTCGGGGCCAAGCGCTACACCAGGGTGACCGCCACGTGCGACACCCTCTTCATTTTTCTTTTCGTCGCGGCCATTGTCATTACGGTGGTCGGCATCGCCTTCAGCGAGTCGATCCTGCGACTCATGGCGCTGCCCGAAGAGATCGTCCCGATGGCGAAGACCTACCTGCAAATCTATTTCTCGGGATCGATCCTGCTCTCCGGCTACAACGCTGTGGCGGCGATCCTGCGCGGGGTGGGCGATTCGAAGACGCCGCTCTATTTTTTGATTGTTTCGTCGATACTGAATATTGTCCTCGACCTGCTGTTTATCGCCGTTTTCGGCTTGGGCGTAGCCGGGGCGGCCTGGGCGACGGTCATTTCGCAGGGGGTTGCCTTTCTGCTCGCGGTGTGGTATATCAACCGGCGCAACCAAGTGATCCGGATCAATTTGTTCCGCCCCAAGTTCGACGGCGAGATTTTCAAACAATGTATTCGAATGGGCCTGCCGGCCGGCTTCCAACAGACGTTCCTCGCCGTGGGAATGTTGGCCCTGATGGGCATCGTCAATGGTTTCGGCACGGACGTGATCGCGGCCTACAGCGCGGTGAACCGCATCGATACGTTTGCCGCCCTGCCTGTGATGAATTTCTCGGCCGCGCTCACCACCTTCGTCGGACAGAACGTCGGGGCGGGAAAATTCCGCCGCATCGGCCGCGGGCTGCGGGCCACGTTGCTGATGTCGCTCGGCACGTGCCTGGCGATCAACACCGCACTCATTCTGGGGGCCAACCCGCTGATAAACGTTTTCACCACCGATCCGGCGGTGATCGCCATCGGGCACAAGTACCTGCTGATCCTCAATGCCTTCTACCTCATCTTCGCGGTGATGATCACCATTAACGGCCTGTTGCGCGGAGCGGGGGCGGCGGTGTTCCCGATGATCGTGACACTGTTGTCGCTGTGGTTGGTGCGGGTACCGGCGGCGGCCTGGCTATCGGGCAAGATGGGCTGCGAGGGCATCTGGTGGGCGATGCCTTTCGGTTGGACGGTAGGGATGGTCGCCGTATTGACCTACTATTTTTCAGGAAAATGGAAACGTAAGGCAGTCGTTCGCGGACGTGAGTGGCGGGCGATGGCCGAAGGGTAACCCTGTGTCCGTTCCTTTTTTTTCCCTATCTTTGCTTTCAATAAAACCATCATACTCAATGATCAAATCAATGACCGGCTACGGTAAGGCCGAAGCACAGGCCGGCACCCGGAAAATCACTGTCGAGGTGCGTTCGCTCAACAGCAAGCAGTTGGATCTGACGGTCAAAGCTCCGTCGATCTACCGTCCCTACGAGTACGAGATCCGCGCCGAGGCCGCCAAGCGGTTGCAGCGGGGCAAGGCCGACATCCACATCGGTTACGAATCGGATAATGCGACCGGAACGGTGACCCTGAACCGGACGGCCTTTAACGATTATTTCCGACAGTTGACCGCGATTTGCCACGACAACGGCCTCGATATCCACGATCCGCCGATGGCGGCCAACGCCGTTCAAGCGGTGCTGCGCCTGCCCGAGGTGGTGCAGAACGAGGTGGCGGCGCTACCCGAAGACGAGGCGGCCGCGCTGAAACGCGCCGTGACCGAAGCTTTCGACCGGTTCGACGCTTTCCGGGCGCAGGAAGGGGCGATCCTGATCGCCGACCTGTTGGAGCGCGTGACCCGGATCGAAACCCTGCGCGACGAGGTTGCTCCCTATGAGTCCGCCCGTTGCGAAACGGTCAAAAAACGCATCCGCGAAACCGTCGAAGCGATGAAAATCCCGGTCGACAGCAACCGACTGGAGCAGGAAATGATCTTCTACGTCGAGAAGCTCGACATTACCGAGGAAAAGGTGCGTTTGACCAACCACTGCAACTATTTCCGCGAGGTGGTGCGCGAAGAGGAGGGCGTGGGCCGCAAGCTCGGCTTCATCGCCCAGGAGATGGGTCGCGAGATCAACACGATGGGGTCGAAAGCAAACGAGGCCAACATCCAAAAGATCGTCGTCCGGATGAAGGACGAACTCGAAAAGATCAAGGAACAGCTTTTGAATATATTGTAGGCCGGTGGGCCGGCGATCGTTGGAAGAAGTGATGACGGGAAAAGTGGTCATATTTTCGGCCCCTTCGGGTTCGGGTAAGAGTACGTTGATCGGACGCCTGTTGCGGGCGTTTCCGGAACTGGAATTTTCGGTGTCGGCCACCAGTCGTGCGCCGCGGGGGCGGGAGCAGGACGGGCGCGAATACTATTTCCTCTCGGGCAGCGAGTTTCGTCGCCGGGTCGAGTCCGGCGAGTTCGTCGAGTGGGAAGAGGTCTATGCCGGGACGTGCTACGGGACGTTGCGTTCCGAGGTCGACCGCATCTGGGCCGGGGGCCGCACAATCGTGTTCGACATCGACGTGAAAGGGGCGCTGAGCCTCAAGCGAATCTTCGGAGCGGCGGCACTTTCGGTTTTCATTATGCCGCCGTCGGTCTGCGAGCTCGAAAAACGGCTCGTGGCGCGGGGGACGGATTCGCCCGAGGTGATTGCCCGCCGCATAAGCAAGGCGACAGAAGAGATCGGCTACGCCGAAAAGTTCGACCGGATCGTGATCAACGACCGCCTTGAGGCGGCAGAAGTCGAGATAGAAAACCTTGTCCGCGGGTTCATCGGGAAATAAAAGCGCGGACGAGGCATCGGCACGTAGTCCGTCGTTGAGCGTAGCGGGTTGTTGTCGAGGTCGGGGACGTCCCCTCAACCCTCGATTCGCCGGCCTTCTGTTCTTCTGTAAACGTGGGGTCGAATGCGCACTCAATTATTTACGACATTATTCCTCTGTTTTTCAGTATCCTGTCCGATTCATGTGAAACCAATAATCATACGGCTCCAAGAATGTATTCAAATCCGAACCTGTAAGCGCTTCCCGGAGTATGCCTTTACACGACGTCCAATTGGAACTTTCCCTGGCGATTTTCATGATGACCGAATAATGCAAACCTTTGATCTCATCATGATTGTAGGTGGGGTTTCCGTAATTTGACGCCTGATTGAAATCGTCCACCAAATCAACAAACAAAGGAGAATAACAACCCCAATCCCCGGTGGTCGTTTTTTGCCAGGACTGCCTGGCTTGTCCCGAGATATCCTCGCCCCGGATCTTTACATAACCCAACTTGGCATAATAGTCTTCCGTCAAATACCAACCGACATAGCTGGCAAAAGATTCCTGCAAAAACCTGTCGGCAATTTTCATACCGCTATATCCTCCCCGTTCCTTAAAGTGAACGAAATGTCCCAACTCGTGGAAAACCGTCCCTGCCAGAATATTCCTGTTGACGATATTGTTTCTGTAAATGGTAATATGGCAGGAGTTGCCGCTGCCGTAAGAGAATAATCCGTTATAGCTGTAATTGGTGTCGTTGTCCGCTATTATGCGGATCCCGCCGGGGACTTCCCATCTTGTAAGATTATGGTTCGTATAATAAAAATGATTCAGCGAGTTGATTATTGTGGCATCGACAGATTGAACGGTAGGGCGTATATGCGTATTCGTGCCTGACCAGAAAGCTGTCTGGAAAACATCCCCCTGAAAAAAATTCTTCGGAGTCGTTGAGCTTTCTCTTGTTATTTTCCATTTCGGGCTTTGAAATACGATATTCCAGGAGGCATCGGCCGGAATCGAACCGGCGGTAATGCTGAAATAACCGTCTTCATCCGCGTCGGTTTCCGTTATATTGGAGCCTAATTGAAATTTTACTTTGATTCTGGGTACCGGAACCCTGATCATCCTCAATGGGTCCCACACCCCGAATTGACCGCTAAGAACGACTTCCGCCCTTGTCATCGGCGGTGCCGGGGCGGCGGAATGCCCCAACGCAAGCCTTATTGCCTCGTTCTCCAAAGATCGCAAGGTGTTTTCATTCCACATTGCGCCGCGGGCCTGCACTTCGCCGACAGGTAAAAAAACCTCGTAATCGATTTTATAGTCCATATCGCCCGGCAGTGGTTTGTCAACGGGCCATACGGCGTACAGAACGGGCATAACATAAGATACGCTTTCCTCTACCGGACCCTCGACGGTTCGTACCACATCATCATCGGTAACGACATACGGGCTGACCTCCGTGAATACCGGTCTTTCGGAAGTCCTTGCCGTTTCCAGTTCCTGGGCTTCCTGCTCCGTCAACCCCACATAGTTAAACGGAATATATGAAACTTTTACGTCTTCCATTAACTCTATTTGCCATTCTTCATCCTCGTTTTTGGGGAAGATCTTCAGTGCATAGTGTGTCGCTGTCAGGCTTCGCGTGTCAGGAGATTCGCCGGAACGGGCAAGGTCTCCCGCAAATAAATTATTATGGGCCGTCCGGAAGTTCGCAAGAGCATACGGATCGTTTTGCGGGACGATCCATGCCCCGACACTTTCATGATAAACAGCACCTTCAAGAGATTTGATCCTGACAAATTCCGCTTGAACGGCGACATTTCCCACGGGCATGGAGAATGTCGCGGGACTGGCCGATACCTCCTCCAACTCGACATTGCCACTCGTGACCGTCCATCTGTCGAAAGCAAATCCCTCGTCGGGAGTTGCCGTCAGTGTTATGATGGCGCCCTCGTCGGCTTCGGTGGGACTTGCTGTCCCCGTACCGTTCCCGACGTTGGTTACGGTAACCGTATAATACTGATCCGTTGGTTCTTTCCTGCAGGAAATCATCATGGCCACGCAGGCGAGTATCGCAACAGGGACGGCGAAATAACTCTTCATTTATCAAAGAATCAAAGTTGACATTTCAATTCAGGCGATACGATCCTCGCATTTTCGGAATAATCCCTTATCCTGCCCCACCCCTACTCTTTTATGCACCGGATGCTGTAGGCATTTGAGCCATACTTCGACAACTGGTTTCCGCCCGTAGTCTCGTACCTTCTGCCGTTTGCCCATTCGCTGAACCATATGGGGATGTCGTATTGCGAGGTGTAAAACGCAAAACGGGCCACATCCGGGACAAGATGGCCCAGGTAGTCCACATATCCCGCCAGGGGTATATACCCGTACGGAGTATCCTTATAGCCCTTGTTCGCCAGAATGGTGGCCACGTCTTCGGTCGGATCGTATCCTTCGAGGACGCCTTTCGACGGCAGGCGCCATCCGGCGGGACACGGATCGTAGACGCTTTTGACCACTTTGTCCGAAACATCGGTTCTGTCGTACCAGAGGTTCGCCAACGTTTCCACCGACAGGTCGTTCCACGACCAAAACCCCGTCAGGGAATTCGGCGTGTAGATAAATGCGTCGGGGTGTTCTATGCTGTACCTTATTCCGGCGGTCACGCTCGGACTTACCAACGACACGGCGGTTCCCGCCTCCGCGCCGGGCTTGTATATGACGGGCAATGTGTTCACGTCGCCCCCCCGCCGGTCGTTCAGGTTGCCCGGGAGCGGGTCTTTGCGCCCCCACTGGTAGAACATTCCGAATGCGGAATAGTCGTCGGAGCCGGGAGTATACGTGTTGCCCAACGCACCGAGGTTACGATCCATGAAAATGTGGGACGTACCCGCATCGGGCGCTCCCAACCTCGCTTCGCCCTTCGATGTGTATTTATAGAACATCGTTTCGGGATCGTAGTCGGTGACCCAGATATGCCAACTCCAGACGATCCTGCCGTTCACCTTGGCCGCCACCACGACATTGCCCTCCACAGGGCCTGTCGTCACCCGGATCTTCGTATTGAGGCCCGAATTCGACGGGGTCAGCACGCTTATGGCAGTTACGGCACCTTCGCCGGTCTCCGTACCCGGCTTGTCGGCCCACACCCATCCGGCGGTCACGTCGTCGGTGGCCGCGATCCTCATGGCGCTCACGAATCCCTCCTGGAACTCCTTGATCACTTGTGTCATGGAGATATCGACAGTGCTGTTGGGCTTCACGATGACGCTGTTGCCGCTTTGCGGCAACAGGCTGCTTAAGTTAAACCACGTCGATGTCACGAGTTTGGGGACCTTGTCCGTATTCACGTTGAGTACCAAAGCGTGGATGTCGCTTAAATCGGTCTTGTTGAGATTGGAAGCCAAGTTGCGAATCGTGACGATATATTCACCCTCTCCTCTGCCCGAGGGGAGGATGCTCTCGATCGTGCTGTATTCGCAAGGCTGCACATAGCCGACGCGCGTCGGGAGCTCCGGGTCGTTGAGTTCCCACCGGTCGATCCATTCACCCGTACCCGTCGGTATCCAGGCTTCCGAAGAGCTGACAAGCAACAGTGCCTTAGCCGTTCCGCCCTCCTGGATATCAAGTCTGTCGTTCATGACATTGAAGCGCTGCGCCGGCGAAAATTTGTCGAAGGTGTAACTGGTATGCTCTTTGTCGTTCAACCATATGGCGACGACTCCCCTCGCCTCGTTGTCGATGATGGCGAGAATCGGCCCCGATTCGGCTTCCGAACCCGTACCCTCGCCGGCGTGTACTTTGACGCCCGTATTCTTCCAACCCTCGTCGGGATAGTTGTACAGGTCGTTATACCATACGGTCAACTTCCCTTCGCTGTCTCTGCGCACATCCAACTTCGGAGGGACGCCCGATTGGCCGGGCATTATCGGAGTTTCTATCGGCCCAGTCAATTGGACTTTCGTTTCGACCAATTGATCGTCCTCCTCGACCCAGAGGGTGGTCGAGCCGTCGGCGTTGTGGCGCACCACCAACTTGGGCGTGAGGCCGTTCACCGCATCGCTTCCGTTCATCAGGTCGACAGTCGCGGGAGAGCCCCCCGTAAATTCGATCCTCCATCCCCCGGGGGTTCTGTCGGTGAGCGCAACCATCGATTTGACCAACACGTTGTTGCCTTCGACTTGTCTGGCGAGATAGGTTCTGGCCGTCCCGATCGTTTCGATCCTGTCGCTCGCATTCACGGTGCCGGCGTCGGGATCCTTTTCACAGCCGGACAGCGCCAGGAGCGCCACAAATACGGGAAATAATTTTTTTTTCATCTGCTATTGTTTTGATTTATTACGATTCGGGTACTGTTGATGGCGGGTTGTCGCGGTCTTATCCTTCGTCCATCACCTTCCAATTCTTATTCCTGACAATATCCTTGTTGCATGTAGATGCTCCCGGGTTGCCGGATATGGTAATCGTGCCTGTCGCGCCTACGGGGCCCAAAGAGGGCAAACTTTCGAATATTGCGTTTAATGCCGCGGCGTCCAGACGATTACTCGAACTTTGGATGTGCTTCAATTTGACATTATTCTCACCGAGATTGATCAGAGAGAGTTGATTCACGTCGCAACTCAGGTATACCAATGCCGTGTTTCTCGACAGATTGAGCGAAGTGAGCCTGTTATTGTAGCAATCCAGACTGGCCAACGCGGTACATTCCGACAGATCGAGCGAAGTGATTTGAT
>JAITVB010000218.1 GCA_031286025.1 Rikenellaceae bacterium | reverse complement strand
CGGCTATCCCTGCGACACCTTCTCTGCACTGTCCGAAACGCTCTCCATCCCGATTATCGCTTCCGGCGGCGCAGGCACAGTCGACCACATCGCCGAAGTCCTCACCGCCGGCAAAGCTGATGCCGCCTTGGCCGCCAGCATTTTTCACTATGGCGAAATCCGCATTCCCGACCTTAAACACGAGCTGCACGCCCGCGGCATCCCGGTAAGATTACAAATCCGAAAGCCATGATAAAATTCAGCGAATTAGAGACGACGAAAAGCAACGAGGGCCTGATTCCTGCAGTCATACAGGACAACGCCACCCTCCAGGTGCTGATGCTCGGCTACATGAACGAAGAGGCTTATAATAAGACCGTTGCAGAAAACCGAGTCACCTTCTTCAGCCGCACCAAAGGCCGACTGTGGACCAAAGGCGAAACTAGCGGCAACTTCCTGAACGTGGTCAGCATCGCCAAAGATTGCGACGACGACACCCTGCTGATCCGTGTCAACCCCATCGGCCCTACTTGCCACACCGGTTCCAAAACCTGTTTCGCCACCCGCGAAACCGAAGGGTTTCTATACCATTTACAGCGAGTGATCCAAGGTCGTAAACAGACCATGCCTGAAGGCTCCTACACCACCAGGCTCTTCACGAAAGGCGTTAACAAAATCGCCCAGAAAGTCGGCGAAGAGGCCGTCGAAACCGTCATCGAAGCCGTCGACCAAAACCACGAAGCCATGCTCTACGAAGCCGCCGACCTCATGTACCACTACCTCGTTCTCCTCACCGCCACCGGCCATTCCCTCACCGACATCGAAGAAGAACTCGCCAAACGGCATAAGTAAGGGTTGTGGCTGTCTCCGGCAGGCGCTTTTTACAAAAAGCGCCTGCCGGAGACAGCCACAACTTCGGCGCAACCTCAAGCGTGAGAACCACGCTCCCCGGAAATTTTATTCGTTGGCGACGGGCTTTTGTATCCGATCGTTACAGCGTCATTATGTTCTTGTTTCACCTCTTTTCGATCGGTAATTGCTCTCCTTTGTCTTTTGGCAGTGGACTATGGCTGATGGAAAAGGACTCTTTCCGGGATGACACTCGGGGAGGCAAAAACATTTTTTCAACAGAACGCCGCCGTTTAAATTTAAACGAAATGTGCTCAGATCGCACAGAATTCGATCTTTGTGTATTAAATTTTCATTAGAAAATGCGAAATACACAATTTTATGATGGTTTTTTGGATTTTTTTTCCAAACTTGGACTAAAGTTTTTTCTCAATAAAGGGAGCCTATGTTTACGGAAAAAGAATTGCAACAGTTGGAGGGGAAAGGAATAGGGGCGGATCAGGTGGAACAGATGTTGAAGAATTTCCGTCAGGGGTTTCCTTATTTGCCGATCACTGCCGCTGCAGTGGCAAGCGACGGCATTCGCCGTTTTCCGGCAAGCGAAGTCGAAAGTCGCGCAATTCATTACGATCAGGCTGCCAAAGGGTTGACTGTCGAGAAATTCGTCCCCGCATCAGGTGCCGCTACCCGGATGTTCAAAGATTTTTTTGAATTTGTCGCCGACGGCAAACCGTCGAAGTGTGTCGACGATTCGCTCAAACACCTGTCGCAGTTCGCTTTTTACGACGAGTTGAAAAAATATGTGGCCGAGGACGCGCGACCGCGCGAGGTGATCGCGGCCATCGTGGGCAAAGGTCTCGGCTACGGGAGTCTGCCCAAGGGGCTTCTGCTGTTTCACCGGTATGGGGACGGTAATCGGACTGCATTGGAGGAACATCTGGCCGAAGGAGCGATGTATGCCTCAAGCGGGGATGGGACGGTACGCATTCATTTTACCGTTTCGCCCGAGCACCAGGCAGGATTCGAACAATTGGTCGAACGGGTGCGTCCGGTCTATGAAAAGAAATTCGGGGTGAAATACCTGATCGCCTATTCGCAGCAAAAACCAAGCACCGACACGTTGGCCGCCGATATGCACAACGAACCTTTCCGCGAGGCGGACGGTACGCTGCTGTTCCGTCCGGGCGGACACGGAGCGCTGATCGAGAATTTGGACGAGATCGACGCCGATGTGATTTTCGTGAAGAACATCGACAACGTCGTGCCCGACCACCGGAAGGGCGACACGGTGCTTTGGAAGAAAGCGATTGCCGACCTGCTGCTCGACGTGCGCGACAAGAGTTTTGCGTATTTGCGCAAGCTTGACGCCGGGGCCGATGACGCATTGTTGGCTGAAATCGAAAAACTTGTCGCCGCCGACCTGTCCTATAAATTGCCGGCCGATTTTTCGAAACGACCGGCGGCAGAACGTGCCGCGGCGTTGCACGACCGCCTCGACCGCCCTATTCGCGTGTGCGGGATGGTGAAGAACGAGGGCGAACCGGGCGGCGGCCCCTTCTGGGTGGCCGAACCGGACGGCGCACGATCGCTCCAGATCGCCGAATCGTCGCAAATTGCCCCCGAACAGGCCGGACTGATGCGGGAGGCGACCCATTTTAATCCGGTCGATCTGGTATGTTTGGTGAAAGATTATAAAGGTAAAATGTTCGACCTCAAAAAATATGTTGATCCGCAAACCGGATTTATTTCAGTCAAATCGAAAAACGGACGCGAGTTGAAGGCCCAGGAGCTGCCCGGCCTTTGGAACGGCGCGATGGCCCGTTGGAACACGCTGTTCGTCGAGGTTCCGGTTTCGACGTTCAATCCGGTCAAGAGCGTCGCGGACTTGCTCCGCCCGCAGCATCAGTAACATATCCTCTCCGAAGGCCGCAGGCGCAGGCTGCCCGATGGCTGCCCGGGGAAGGGTATACCGTAAAAAGAGAAAAGACAAAAATAAGGAAAGTATGGAAAACAGGCTTCAACAATTGACGCAAAAACTCTATGACGAAGGATTGGCCAAAGGCCGCGAAGAGGCGGAAACCCTGCTTGCCAAGGCCAAAGCCGAGGCCGGGTCGATCATCGAAGAGGCAAAAACCAAAGCCGACGGCATCCTGAAAACCGCCCAGGACAACGCCGCTGACCTGAAAAAGAATACGCAGACCGAGATCCTGCTCGCCTCGCGCCAGAGCATCGCGACGATCAAGCAACAGATCGCCGAACTGCTGATCGACCTCAACGTGACCCCTGTGCTGAAGGACGTATTGCTCGACCCGGCGTTGGTTAAAGACCTGATCGTTGTAGTGGCTCGGAATTGGAACGGGTCGACGTGCGAAAACCCCGACCTGTGTGTGATGCTGCCCCCGGAGAGCGAACAGAAACTGGTCGACAGCCTGAAAACGACCGCCGCCCAGACCCTCGGCTCAGGCATGGAGATCACCACGAGCGAAGGAGTGAAGAGCGGCTTCAAGATCGGTCCGAAAGACGGAAGCTACTACATCAGCTTCAGCGACGACGATTTCGACGCGCTCTTCCGCGAATTCCTGCGCCCGAAAGTGAGCGAACTGTTATTCATCAAGAAGTAAACGGGCCATGGCGCAATACCATTGCCTGATTGCCGGACTCAGAGAGTTGCAGGCCGACGCCGAAGCGAAAGGTTTCGACACCGTGGCTCTGCGCGATGAGATTGTTGGCGACCTGACCCCCGCGGATGCCGAGGTGTTGCGCGAATTTTATTTTTTCTATGACGTGGCGAACCTGATCGCCCTGCTCGCGGGAAAGAATAATTTTTCAGCGTTGGGCAACCTTTCGGTCGCCGAGTTGCGCGAAGCGGTCGGGCAAACCGCCGACGAACCGGGTTGCCTGCCGCCGTATGTGGCCGAAGTGTTGTCCGCCTACCGCAGCAAAAAGGACGACAAGGGAGACGACGACAGCGAGATCGACACCGAACAGCCGATCGAAAAGGTGCTCTGGAGCCGTTATTACGAACGGATGGGGGTTTCGCCGAACGGTTTCGTACGGGCGTGGTATGCCTTTGATCGGACGTTGCGCAACGTGTGCGCCGCGATCACAGCCCGCGCTCAGGAGCGCGAGATCGGCCCCGAGTTAGTCGGACAGGGCGAGATCGAAACCCTGTTGGCCCGCAGTTCGGCCTCGGATTTCGGGCTGAAGAACGAACTCGACTACCTCGACCGACTCTTCCACATCCTCGACGAAACCAACATGGTCGACAAGGAACGCCGCCTCGACGCCCTGCGTTGGGACACGGCCGACGAGCTGACCGTATTCGAATATTTCACGTTGGACAAAGTGTTGGCCTACTGCGTAAAAATCAACATCATCCACCGTTGGATGGCATTGGATAAAGCCGTGGGCCGGGCAATGTTCGAACGGCTTGTGGCCGACCTGTCGGGAATTCCCGCCCAGTCGGGCAACACGGAACCCGGCGACGATCGACCCGAAAAATGAAGAAAAAAGATAAAAATTTATGAAGACAACAGGGCAAATTACCGGCATCACCGCCAACCTCGTGACGGTCAAGGCAAACGGACCGGTGGGACAGAACGAAATCTGCCACGTGCTCCTCGGCGACCTGCGGGTGATGGCCGAAGTGATTAAGGTCATCGGCGAGAAGGTCTACATCCAGGTCTTTGACTCGACCCGCGGAATGAAGGTCGGCGACAACGTCGAATTTGAAGGCCATCTGCTCGAAGTGACCCTCGGCCCGGGCATCCTTTCGCGTAATTACGACGGGATGCAGAACGACCTGGCCGAAATGGACGACCTTTTCATCACGCGTGGCTCGGCGACCGCTCCGCTCGATTTTGAAAGCAAGTGGGATTTTTTCCCGTTGGCACAAATCGGCGACAAGGTCGGTGCAGGAGATTGGTTGGGCGAAGTAACCGAAAAGTGGATCAGGCACAAGATCATGGTGCCTTTCGCGATGAAGGGCGCCTACACGGTGAAGAGCGTAGTGAAGGAAGGCAACTACAAAATCACCGACACGGTGGCCGTGCTCGCTGACGTCCAAGGCAAAGAACATAACGTGACGATGGTACAGAAATGGCCCGCCAAGTTGGCCATCGGCGCCTACAAGGAAAAACCGCGTCCTTACCGCATCATGGAAACGGGCGTGCGGGCGATCGATACGTTCAATCCCATCGCCGACGGTGGTACCGGCTTCATTCCCGGGCCGTTCGGGGCGGGCAAGACCGTGTTGCAGCACGCCATTTCGAAACAAGCCGACGCCGACGTGATCATCATGATCGCCTGTGGCGAACGTGCGAACGAGGTGGTGGAAATTTTCGCGGAGTTCCCGCATCTGGACGACCCGCGTACCGGCTACAAGCTGATGGAACGCACGACAATCATCTGCAATACCTCGAACATGCCCGTGGCCGCCCGCGAAGCGTCGGTATACACCGGAATGACCCTCGGCGAATATTATCGCGCGATGGGGCTCAAGGTGCTGATCCTGGCCGACTCAACCTCGCGTTGGGCCCAAGCGTTGCGCGAAATGTCGAACCGCCTTGAAGAGTTGCCCGGGCAGGACGCTTTCCCGATGGATTTGCCGGCGATCATTTCCAATTTCTACGCCCGTGCCGGACACGTGCATCTCAATAACGGGGCGACGGGGTCGGTGACTTTCATCGGTACGGTATCGCCCGCCGGAGGGAACCTGAAAGAGCCGGTGACCGAATCGACCAAGAAAGCCGCCCGCTGTTTTTATGCCTTGTCCCAACAACGTGCCGACAGCAAGCGTTATCCGGCGATCGATCCACTGGACAGCTACTCGAAATACCTCGAATATCCCGAGATCCGCAACTTCCTCGACGAAACGGTCGAACCGGACTGGGTCGACACGGTGTTGCGCGGCAAGACGCTCGTGCTGCGCGGCAAGGAAGCTTATGAGCAGATCAATATTCTGGGCGACGACGGGGTGCCGATAGACTACCACGACCGCTACTGGAAATCGGAACTGATCGACTTCGTCTTCCTGCAACAGGATGCTTTCGACGCGATCGATGCCAACACCTCGATCGAGCGCCAACGCTTTATGTTCAAGATGATCCTGGCGATCTGCGACCGCAGGTTCGCCTATGCCGGCTTCGAAGACTGCTCGGTCTTCTTCAAGGGGCTGATCAACCTGTTCAAACAAATGAACTATTCGGCGTTCGAAAGCGAGAAGTACTACGATTACAAACGGCAGATCGACGAAATGGTAGCCGCCCAAGAGGCGAAATAAAAAACCGGAAAGAGTTATGGGAACCAAAGCTTTTCAGAAGATATACACGAAAATCGAGAACATCACCAAGGCGACGGTAACGTTGCGGGCCACGGGTGTTACGAACGACGAACTGGCCACCGTGGGCGGCAAGTTGGCCCAGGTGGTGAAACTCAACGGCGACCAGGTGACCCTACAGGTGTTTGCCGGGACGGAAAACATCGCGACGAACTCGGAAGTAGTGTTCCGGGGCGAACCGCCCACGTTGCGCGTGAGCGACGAACTGGCCGGACGCTTTTTCAACGCTTACGGCGACCCGATCTACGGCGGCCCGTCGGTCGAGGGCGAGGTGCGCGAAATCGGCGGCCCGACCGTGAACCCCTACAAGCGTATCCAACCCTCGGAACTGATCGCCACCGGGATCGCCGGGATCGACCTCAACAATACGATCGTGACCGGCCAGAAGATCCCGTTCTTCGCCGACCCCGACCAACCCTACAACCAGGTGATGGCGATGGTGGCCCTGCGTGCCAAGGCCGACAAGATCATCCTCGGCGGGATGGGCCTCACGAACGACGACTTTCTTTTTTTCAAGAACATTTTTGAGAACGCCGGGGCGCTCGACCGAATCGTGAGCTTTGTGAACACGACCGAAAACCCGCCGGTGGAACGCCTGTTGGTGCCCGACATGGCGCTGACGGCGGCCGAATATTTCGCTGTGGATAAAGGCGAAAAAGTATTGGTGCTACTGACCGACATGACGCTCTATTCGGATGCGTTGGCGATCGTATCGAACCGTATGGACCAGATCCCGTCGAAGGACAGCATGCCCGGTTCTTTGTACTCCGACCTGGCGAAGATCTACGAAAAGGCGGTGCAGCTGCCCAACGGGGGGTCGATCACGATCATCGCGGTGACCACCCTTTCGGGGGGCGACATCACCCATGCCGTGCCCGACAACACAGGATATATTACCGAAGGACAGTTGTTCCTGCGTACCGACTCGGACACGGGCAAGGTGATCGTCGACCCGTTCCGCAGCCTTTCCCGTCTGAAACAGTTGGTGATCGGCAAGAAGACCCGCGAAGACCACCCGCAGGTGATGAACGCCGCCGTGCGTCTCTACGCCGATGCGGCCAACGCCAAGACGAAACTCGAAAACGGTTTCGACCTGACCGACTACGACGAACGCGCCTTGGCCTTTGCCAAGGACTATTCCGAAAAACTGCTCGCCATTGACGTGAACATCGACATCGAGGAGATGTTGAACGAAGCGTGGTACCTCTTCGGGAAGTATTTCACGCCGGCCGAAGTGGCGATCAAGGACGAATTCGTACAACGCTACGGACGGTTCCGGGCCTGACGATCCTGAACCACCGGCAAAATTACCGCTGACGACATGGCTGTAAAATTTCAATTCAATAAGACGTCGCTGGCCGAGATGAACAAACAGCTCAAGGTCCGCACCCGCGCCCTGCCCACGATCAAGAGCAAGGAGTCGGCGCTGCGCCTGGAGGTGAAGCGTGCCAAGGACATGGCGACGGAATATGTCCGGCAGTTGGATGAGCTTTCCGCCCAGTATGACTATATGGTCGCGCTGTGGGGCGAATTCGACCCCGAACTGCTGCGGGTCGAGGACGTGAGGATGAGCCACAAAAAGATCGCCGGGGTGGCGATCCCGGTGCTCGATCAGGTGATCTTCGCGCAGAAACCCTACGACATTTTCAGTTCGCCGATCTGGATCGCCGACGGGGTCGAACTGCTCAAACGGGTGGCCCGACTGGGGCTCGAATACGAGTTCCACAACCGGCGCACCCGATTGCTCGACCACGCCCGCAAGAAAACCACCCAGAAGGTGAATCTCTACGAGAAGGTGCAGATCCCGGGCTACCAGGATGCGATCCTGCGTATCAAGCGTTTCCTCGAAGATGAGGAAAACCTTTCGAAATCGGCCCAGAAAATCGTGAAAACCCGTCAGGAAAGTATGGAGGAGGGTGCCGTATGATTGTGCCGATGATGAAATACAGTTTCGTGCTTCACCACACGGATAGCGAAGCGTTCCTGAACCGGTTGCAGGAACTGGGGTTGGTCGATATCGATTCGGGCCAGTGGACGCCCGATGAGCGCGAACGTGGGCTGTTGGCCGACGCTGAATGCCAAGCCCGGGCCATGAAGGATCTGGACAAACGCCGGAAGGGAAAAAACCGCGAGGCGGTGACGCCTTTCGGCTCGGCCCGCGAAACCCTCGACCGCTACACCGAGGCTTCGGCCCGCATTGAGGCGATCGACCAGGCCATGGCCCGGCTGACCAAAGAGATTACCGAACTGACCCCGTGGGGCGACTTTCCCGCGGCATCGATCCGTGCGTTGGAGGAACAGGGGATCAGTCTCCATTTCTTCACCACCTATGCCAATGATTTTGAGAAATATGCGCCCGGATGGCGGGAAAAATACATCGTAGACCTCGTTTCCGAGGTCGATGGCATGGCCTGCTTCGTGGTGGTGACCACCCCCGAATCGGCCCCGTTGGCGATTGAAGCGCTGAGCGTCAAAACTCCTGCGGCTTCGCGGGCCGACAAGGAGATCGAAGTGATTGGGCTACAAAACGAGCGCAAGGAGATGGAAGCAATCCTCGAACGCTGTGCCGAAGGCTTTCCGGCCCTGGAATCGCTCGGCAACGAACTGCGGGCCGAGTTGCAACTGAGTCGCGTATCAAAAACCGCCGCACGCGAAGCCGATGGCTCGTTGGCGGTGATGACCGGTTGGGCGACGAAAGATGCCGCCCGCCCCGTCGACGCCTTTCTCGACACGCACCCCGCCGTGATCTTCTTTAAAGACGAACCGACGGAAGAGGACGATCCGCCCGTGCTGTTGAAAAACAACGCATTCGCCGGCTTGTTCGAGGTGATCGCCAACCTCTATGCGTTACCCAAATACGGGACGATGGACCTGACCGCGTATTTCGCACCGTTCTACATGCTCTTTTTCGGCTTTTGCCTGGCGGATGCGGGCTACGGGCTGATTTACGTCGCGGCCGCCTCGCTCCTCTACCGCAGGGTGAAACCGGCTTTTCGACCGATCCTGAAACT
>JAITVB010000029.1 GCA_031286025.1 Rikenellaceae bacterium | reverse complement strand
CATTTTGGGGGTTCTTATCGTTTAGTAGAACTATGCGTTTTTCCCTCAGCGGGTTCCGTACCGCCGAACCGGCGTTCGCGTCGGCCGTAGGCCTCAATGGCCCGGGCCAGTTCGCGTTGGTCGAAATCGGGCCAGAAACAATCCGTAAAATAAAACTCTGCATAGGCGCTTTGCCACAGCAGAAAATTGCTCAGCCTCAATTCGCCGCTGGTGCGGATCACCAGGTCGGGGTCGGGCATCGAGCGGGTATAGAGGTGTTCGGAGACTGTCGCTTCGTCGATCGTTTCCGGGTTCAAAACGCCTTCTGCGGCGCGGCGGGCAATCTCGCAGGCGGCGGTGACGATTTCGCTGCGCGAACTGTAATTCAGGGCGATCACCAAGTGCAGGCGGTCGTTGCTTTCCGTTTCGCGGCGGCAGTAGTCGATCGCTTCGTTGATCTCGTCCGAGAGCCCTTCGAGAGCGCCGATGAATTCGAGCCTGACCCCTTGCCGTTTCAACTCGGGGGTTTCGCTCACGGCATACCGGCCGATGAGGTCCATCAACCCGCTCACCTCTTCGGCGGGTCGTGTCCAGTTTTCGGTCGAGAAAGCATAGAGGGTCAGGTATTTCACCCCTTGCTCGACAGCTCCCCGCACCACTTTGCGGATCGCTTCCACTCCCTGCAGGTGTCCAAAGAGCCTTTCCTTTCCCCGGGCTTTCGCCCAACGGCCGGTTCCGTCCATGATGACGGCGATGTGTTGCGGCACGTTCGTTCGTTGGCTCATTGTCGCTGGGTGTGCGGTTTTGGTTTGACCCGCAGTGCCTCCCGACACCCGGAGTTTTTAATTTTCCGGACAAAGATATGAAAAATCTTTTAATCCGAGTTTGTCGCCTTGCCCTTACTTTGCCTCTTTTTGTCCCGTTACCGGGTCCCTCTTCGCTGCGTACAGTGGGCAGCCCCACCGACAGGTCAGACCTTATGGCGGGTGTCGACGCCCCACATCATCTTTTCTCTTAACGTTCTGTAGAACGAAATAGTATGGAGCTTGACCAAAAAAACCGGTTTCCCCGACTTTTCAACCGAGAATACGGTGCCGTCGGGCACTTCGTAATTCCGGTTGTCGAGCGAGGCCCAGGCCGGGCCGCCGCTACGCGAACGCACCCGAAAGCTCATCCGGCACGAATCGGGCACCACCAACGGACGAATGGTCAGGTTGTGTGAAGCGATGGGCGAAATGACCAGGCATCGCACATCGGGCGCCACAATAGGGCCGCCTGCGCTCAGCGAATAGGCCGTCGATCCGGTCGGCGTACTCAGGATCAGCCCGTCGCCCAGGTAGGCGGTCACCCGTTCGCCGTCGATAAAGACGTCGACCGACACCATCATCGGTCCTTTTTTCTGTATGGTAAACTCGTTGATGGCATGCGGAAACTCGATCCCCCCCGAAAAACCGTCGGTCACGTTGAGGGTCGAACGCTCTTCGATTCCATATTTTCCGGCGGCGATTTCGGCCACGACGGCTTCGATCTCCTCCCCGGCCACATTGGTCAAGAAGCCGAGATGGCCGGCGTTGATCCCGAGCATCGGCACCGTGCTGTGGTTCAGCAACCGCACTCCGTCAAGGAACGTCCCGTCGCCCCCATAGCAAATCATCAGGTCGGCGTCCGCCGGAAAAGATTCCCTGATTTCGTCATACCGCGCCGTGGCGGGCAACGTTTTCCCGGTCGCTTCCTCCCATCGGTCGGCCGCGGCCGTGGAAAGCATATAATCGATTCCGTGTTTCCCAAGCGCTTCGACCAATCGCTCCAGGGCGTTCGGGCGCAAGAATATTTCGGGACGGCTGTAAAGGACTGCCTTCATTTCATGAAAAATTATGTACCTTTGCTCCGCAAAGGTAGCGTTTTCCGATGACAAAATTAAGCGTGAACATAAATAAGGTCGCCACGCTGCGCAACTCGCGCGGGGGCGACTTGCCGAACGTGGTTCGGGTAGCGATCGACTGCGAGCGCTTCGGTGCCGAGGGCATCACCGTCCATCCGCGTCCCGACGGCCGCCACATCCGTTACGACGATGTGCGCGACCTGAAGAAAGCAGTGACCACCGAACTCAATATCGAAGGTTATCCGTCGCCCGATTTTATCGCATTGGTACTTGAAGTTGTGCCGGAACAGGTGACTCTGGTGCCCGACCCGCCCGAAGCGTTGACTTCGAACAACGGTTGGGATACGTTGGTCAACTGTCGATTCTTGCGGGACGTCGTGGCTCGTTTCCACGCGAAAGGTATCCGCACGTCGATCTTCGTTAACCCCGATCCCGCCATGGTGGCCGGGGCGAAGAAGTGCGACGCCGACCGCATCGAGCTCTATACCGAGTCCTATGCCGCGGCCTTCCCCGCCAGTCCCGAAGCAGCCGCGGCCCCCTTTGTGGCAGCCGCCGAAGAAGCGGCTCGTTGTGGGTTGGAAATCAATGCCGGCCACGACCTGAGCCTGGCTAACCTGGGGTACTTCGCACAACATATTCCACAACTCAAGGAAGTGTCGATCGGCCACGCGCTGATCTGCGACGCCCTCTACCTGGGCCTCGAAAACACGATTCAACTCTACAAACGGACCCTTAAAACCGAATGACGACGATTCCCGAAGCCCTCGCCGATCCCATCTTCCGCCAGATCGGCCGTATCGGCGACGCCGCAGGCCGCCGCCTTTATGTTGTCGGCGGCTATGTGCGCGACTATTTTCTGTGTCGGCCCAATAAGGATATCGACGTGGTCGTGGCGGGCAGCGGCGTCGAGATCGCCCAAAAGTTGGCGATTGAGCTGCGAACGAACGTTTCCGTCTTTAAGACCTTCGGCACTGCGATGCTGCGGGCGGGCGACATCGAGATCGAATTTGTCGGCGCCCGTCGCGAATCCTACAGCCCCGATTCGCGTAAACCGGTGGTAGAGGACGGCACGATCGAGGAAGACCAACTCCGCCGCGATTTTACTATTAATGCGATGG
>JAITVB010000254.1 GCA_031286025.1 Rikenellaceae bacterium | reverse complement strand
GTGCGTCGGCCCGTCTTCACCCACCAGTCCGGCGCGATCGAGGCAGAATACGACGTCGAGCCCCTGTAGCGCCACGTCGTGGAGGATATTGTCATAGGCCCGCTTCATAAACGACGAGTAAATGTTGCAAAAAGGCAACATCCCCCCCGCGGCCAACCCGCCCGAAAAGGTGACGGCGTGGCCCTCGGCGATCCCTACGTCGAACGTGCGCGAGGGTATCTCCTGCATCATCATATATAAGGAACACCCCGACGGCATCGCGGGCGTCACTCCGACGATTTTTTCGTTCGTGCGGGCCAATTCGAGGATCGTTTCACCGAAGACATCCTGATATTTGGGTGGTTGCGAGTTGTTTCCGGTGATAATTTCGCCGTTTTCCGGATTAAAACGACCCGGGGCGTGCCACAGCGAGGGATTTTTTTCGGCCGGAGCATAGCCGCGCCCTTTGGTTGTCAGCACGTGGAGGAGTTTGGGGCCTCCGATCTGCTTCAGGTCGCGCAGCACGCGCGAAAGGTAGACCACGTCATGTCCGTCGATCGGCCCGAAATAACGGAAGTTCAGCGATTCGAAGAGATTGCTCTGTTGCAGTACGCCATGCTTCAACGCATCACCCGTCTTCTGGATCTGCCGCCGCAGCCACGGCCATACCGAAAGGCTTTTCCAGACGAACGCCTTCAACCGGTTGTAGGCTGATGAAGTGGTCATCCGCAGCAGATAATGGCTCAGTGCGCCGGTGTTGCGGTCGATCGACATCCGGTTGTCGTTCAGGATTACCAGGATGTCGATATTTTCGGCTCCGGCGTTGTTCATGCCTTCGAAAGCGAGGCCGCCGGTCAGGGCGCCGTCGCCGATCACGGCCACCACATGGCGCTTTTCGCCGCGGAGTTTCGCCGCTTCTGCAAGCCCCAGGGCCGCCGAGATCGAGGTCGAAGCATGGCCTACGCCGAAAGTGTCGTAAGGACTCTCTTTCATCGACGGAAACCCGCTCAACCCGCCCAACTTCCGGTTGGTCGAAAAACGGTCGCGACGGCCGGTAATGATTTTGTGGGCGTAGGCCTGGTGGCCGACGTCCCACACCAACTCGTCGCATGGCGTGTCGAAGACGTAGTGGAGGGCGGCAGCCAGTTCGACCGTGCCGAGGTTCGACCCCAGGTGACCGGGATTTTCGGACAATTCGCCGATGATGAACTCGCGCAACTCATCGCAGCAGGCCCGCAACTCGACCGGCGACAACCGTTTGAGGTCGTCCGGCGAATTTACTTTTTCGAGAAAGGTATACGGGCGGTGTGTCATGTTTTGAGGTGTTGCGTGGCGTAAAAGTAGGCATACCCCCTCAAAATAGCAACTTTTTTATATTTGTCCGGTGGAGAATGATGTGATGTCGTCGTATCCGCTGAAAAAAGCCATGACACGATTCTTGAAAAATCAATCCTGATTGACAAAGGGTTTATGAAGGGTTTCGGAGGCGGCTTTCAATAACGAACGGTAGCGAAAAAAGACAAATTGTCTTATGAAATAACGGGACAACTCCGATCAAATCCAGTTTAATTTATATATTTGCAACGTGATTGTTCTTAACAAAATCGATTATGACCATCGTCCAGTTGGAATATTTGTTGGCGGTTGCCAATCACGGCAGTTTTTCGACCGCCGCGGAGTATTGTTTCGTCACCCAACCCTCGCTGAGCACACAGATCTCCAATCTTGAGAACGAGTTGGGCGTGATCCTGCTCGACCGCGGCACCAAGCCGATCGTCCCGACCGAAGTGGGACAGGCGGTGTTGGAGCAGGCCAAACTGACGATCGCCGCGTTCTACAACACGAAGGAGAGGGTAAGCAGCATGAGGGGCGAGCTTTCCGGCAAGCTTCGGCTCGGCGTCAT
Organism: Rikenellaceae bacterium; assembly: GCA_031286025.1. GTDB lineage: Bacteria > Bacteroidota > Bacteroidia > Bacteroidales > Rikenellaceae > JAITVB01. The sequence continues at coordinate 694 of JAITVB010000254.1, read as the reverse complement.
TCCCACCATATCCCCTTACCTGATGCCGGGCTTCGTCACCCGGTTCATCAAAAAACATCCCGATGTAAAGTTCGATATCTATGACATGCACACTTCCGACATTGTCGACGCCCTAAGCCGCGATGTGATAGACGTCGCCATCCTCTCCGGCGGACAATCGGAAGTGAAGATCAAGGAGACGGAGCTTTTTGATGACAAACTCTATGTGTATGTATCTCCGGAGAACGAACTCTACGGACGGAGGGAGATCCTCGGCGAGGAGATCGACGTCAAAAAATTACTGCTCCTGTCCGAGGGGAACTGCCTGCGCAATCAGGTGCTGAAGCTGTGCAGGGCCAAAAAGGATATCGACTCACCGTTCAATTTCATCAACGGTTCTTTGGAGAACCTGATGTACACGGTCGACCGCACCTCGGGCATTACCATCATCCCTGCTATGGCTGTCGGGCATATTCCCGAAGATCGGCGCCGGCAGATCATCCCTTTCGGCAGAGCCGGCGCCAAACGCAAGATCACGATGGCCGTCGCGCCCACATATGTGAGGGAGTCGTTGGTCAGTGCCGTTCGGGAGTCGGTCATGGCCGTGGCGAATGAGGAGTTCGCCCTTTCGGAGTTTTTTATCCCGTAACCGAACAGGCCAACCGATTGGGGGTACGTTTCATGCGCCCCTTTCTTTGGAGCGATCGCAGGATTC
>JAITVB010000253.1 GCA_031286025.1 Rikenellaceae bacterium | reverse complement strand
GCACCGGCCCGATACCCGATTACGAAGGCGATGGTACCCTTTTCTCCAACCCGTGGACCAATGATTACCACCTCATGTTCGAGTCGGTCGTTATCTCCGAAGGCATAACAGCCATTGGGAATAACGCTTTCCCCTCCCCCTTTTCCGACCCCCCCAATTTGCGGAGCGTCGTCATCCCTGCCAGTGTCGAGACCATCGGGTTATGTGCTTTTGCGAATTGCTCTTATTTGAAGCAGATAACCCTCCCCGCCGGCTTGAAGAGCATCGGGGATGAGGCTTTTTACGCCGCCGGTTTGCAGAGCATCGTCATCCCCGACAAGGTCGAGACTATCGGGGCCTATGCTTTTCAACATTGCCTCTCATCGACGGACATAATCCTCGGCGCGGGCCTGAAATCCATCGGGCAGGGCGCTTTTGCCACTTGCCGCAAAGGGACTGAGATCACCATCCCCACCGGCGTGACGACCATCGGGAACCGCGCGATTACCGATTGCGAGGCGTTGACGAGCGTGACCGGTCTGGCGGCCGATCCGCCGACGCTGGACGGCTCTCTGAATTTCCGCCAGAACACCGCCGACGTACTGTACGTGCCCGCCGGCAGCGTGGACGCCTACAAGACCGACGCGGTATGGAACACCGCGTTCGACGGGAACATCGTGCCGATACCGTAGCCGCAACCGGAACCACTCACGAAACGGGCGCGGCGCACCTCACACGGTGCGCCGCGCCATACACGATAGAGTTGCAGACCAACGACCGCGCGATCCTCGACGATTGCCAGATCGGTTAGTACATCAACATTCCGCTCTTCAGCGGCGGGTACGACAAGATTACCAATCCATTGAGGACGGGTGGAACGTTCGCCACCGCCGCCGAACTGCCGTAAACAACTGCCGCGGGTGTCAGACCCGCGGTCATCCAAGTCGAGGTGATACGCCGCCTGAAGCGGCGTATCACTTTCCGACACGTCGGGAGCAGGCTTCGAGATATCAAAATAGTTTCATCACATGGTGAGACCTGCTCCGAGGGCCCCAAAAGCACTCTCACCACTCGATGCCCTCGGCTAAGAAAGCCACTGAACACGCCCCTTGCTCATTCCAGGAAAACACACGGAAACAATTCGTGGGCTTGTATTTTCAGGCTTTACCAACATATTGATCGTGCGGCAGTTACGACAAAGGTTCACTTTCCGTCCATAATCGCGATAGTGCGAAGCGAAATCGAGTAAGGCCATGAAATCCAATGATTTCATGGCCTTTTCTTTGTCTCCCTAACCCACGATTTTAAGCATTTTTGCGCAATTCTCACGGCACAATTCGTGGGCTTTTCCAAGCTGCGACCCATTTCGGCGAAATCGAGACCTTTGACCATCACCCGCCAGTACAGTATGTCGTGCGGAGCGTACAGATTTAAACGACCGTTCCGGCTTTCAACCGGAGCGTACTAAGGTACACGCGAGCATTGAAAACCGGAACGATCGTTAAAGACGGCATACGACACGCTCAGCACGCACTAAAGGCCGAGGGAAACGCCGATATTGACCTGTTCCACTTGCGGGCCTTCGCCGGGACGAAAGATCGACTGCGGATAGTAACGCGCGTAAATGCTCAGACCGCGGATACCGATGCCGACCGTGTAACCCCAGTGGAAGTTGCGCAGATTAAGGTTGCCGCGCATCCGGTCTTTGTTGCCGCCCTCCTTGATCTTGTCGTAGCAGAAGATGCGCCCACCGCCAATCACCCCGCCATAGATATACGGGGCCTTACGGTTATACTGCGAGAATTTGATCTTGAACAGCATCGGAACATTCAAGTAGCCGGTCACCATTTTGCTCTTTCTGAGGTTGTCTTCGACATAAACCGGGCCTATGACACCATTGTCGCCCTTGGCGAGGTACATGTTATTATCCCAACGGAAGTTATTGACTTCCATACCAAGGCCGGGCATAAAGCTGAACCATCCGTTGAATCGGTACTGAAGCAGGAAATCGAAGTTGACATTGTCCGAACCGCTTTCCTGCGACAGGTATTTGGCATCGTCGGGCAGCGAGAGGTTGCCCAGGTTTTCGACCAAGCCGCTGTAACCGAGGCCGATCGACAGGTCACCGCTTCTCCAACCGTTCCTGCCGCGCGTTCTCACTTCGCGGTAACTTTCTTCCCATTCGCCGTCGGACGAATCTTCTTCGATGATGATCTCTTCGCGAAAAACTTCGGTGGTGTCGCCGGGTTCCTGGGCGGCGGCCACGTGTGCGCCGAAGGCGAGGGCCAGGGCGGAGATCGAGATAATGAATTTTTTCATGACAGTGAGTGTTTTGTTTTTATTTTGGTTTAATTGTTCACTCTTTTACGGCTCACTATGTAGGAGCCCACTTCGATGATCCGTTGTTCGTTCTCGCGGTAAACCGTCACGGGCGAAAGGACATCGAGCGGTTCGACCAACGGCTGCACCAGGCTGCGGAAGAATTTGCCCCCGCGCGATCGGCGGAAACGTTCGCCGGCGGCTGTTTCGGCCGGGGCGTCGGCGCCCATCGCCAACAACACCTGCCCATGGGTAAGGCCGGTGGCCGGGTCGACCGCCGAATCGAAATCCGAAGTGCGCTCGGTAATCATTTCGCGCACGATCGGACCTTCCGGCAGGACGACCGAGGTGGAAGGACGTACCGTTGAAATACCGGTGAGCAAAGGGATTAAGGGGGTTACGGCGAACGCTTCCTCCGGATCGGCATCGTCCGGGGTCGACGTCGGATCGACAGTAATGTTCGTTGCCATGGAAGCCGGGGTCAATTGCGCGACAGCGGTTTGTGCCGTTACATTTTCCCGATCCGGTTTTGCCGGGATGGTCGCCGGTCGGGAAACCGCGCGAGCGGCAGCCAGTTTTTCAGAATCGGATCCGGCAGAGGTCGCCCCCCGGGATACGGCGAATCGGGCCGCCTGTCGATCAGTAATGGAAAAAACACGGCGGGCGACACGTTGCATGATTACCGTTGCAGGGGCTTGGGCCATCGAGGACGTAGACGGATCATCGACCGGCTGCGTCCGATAAAGCCCGACGCCCAACACCGAAACCGCCACTACGGCGACCGCGGCACATGCGTAGTAGATCCACCGGCGGGCCAATGTCCGGTGCGGCGCGGTTTCATACATCGGAACCGCCCGCTTCAGGGCCTGCTTGTCCGGATAGGTCACCCACGGTTCGGGTTCGAGGCGCGGCATCCCGTCGAAGAGGGAACGGACACCGGAAGCCTCTTCCGGATGGGCGTCCAGAAACGCTTCGAACGCCTTGCGGATATCGCCCGCGAGGTTACCTTCGAGGTAATCCAACGCGTATTGCTCGTAATTGTTCTGGTCGATCTTCATAACTCTTTCAAATAATATTTTCCAATGCACCCAATTTCTGTTTCAGCGCCGTCCGTGCCCGAAAGATGTAGACTTTCACCTGCGGCTCGCTCAGGCCCGTGATCTCGCCGATCTCCTGGTAGGAATAGCCGTCATAATCGCGCAGCAGCACCAGGCTTCGCTGCAGGTCGGGCAGCGCGTCAATCGCTTCGGAGAGGATCTCGCTCAAGTTGTCGTACTCTCCCCCGCCGTGGCTTTCCATCCGGGTCAACCGGTCGTCGCTGCCGCCCTTGCGGTCGCGCAGGCGGACATGGTCGACGATCAGGCGGTAAGCGATCGTGAAAAGGTAAGATTTTTCCTTTCCGTCATAGACGGACTCCCGGTTCTCCCACAACCTCAAAAAACTGTCCTGCACGACGTCCTTCGCCGCGTCATCATCGCGGAGCGACTTCAATACAAACCGGAAAAGATGGTCGGCATAAGCATCCACACATACATTATACTGGATCTCGGTCATCGGTTCCTACAGTTCGATTTAAGTCCTTTGGGCGTCGTTCAACCATTAAACGGCGGCCACGGCAAAAAGTTACAGTACCTCCCGGCACTCGGAGCTTTTACCTTGTAAAGATACAAAAAAGAAGCCGGCTGCGCGAGCCGGCTTCTTTGAGCATTTATGTTCAATCGATTATTTCACCAAGGCGGCGAACGACGGATTGGTTTTGTACTTGGCAAATTCCACGTCCTGGGCAGCAAACTGTTTGTAGAGCGGCTCCTTGCCGAAAGTGGCGGTCAGGTTTGAAATCACACCGGCGGCATCGCCTTCGCGGGCGGCGATGACAGCCTTCAGGTAGTCGGCGTCAACGTTGGTTTCGCTTGCCAACAGGCTCTTGGCTTTCGCCAGGTTGCCATTGAGGATCTCAGACACGGCCAGATTGTATCCGGTCAACGTACGCGAAGCTTCGGCGTAGTTGCCTTCCACCAGGTTCAGCAGGCCGAGGTTGTACTTCGATTCGTTGGTGCTGATCGATGAGAGGTATTTCTTGGCATCGGCGTAGTTGCCGGTAGCGATCGCCGAGAGACCGAGGTTATTGATCACCTCGTTCGACGAGTTGTTCAGCGTGGCAGCCTTCTGGAAGGCGGCAGCGGCTTCGGCATAACGGCCATCCTTGAGCATCACGGCGCCGTAGTTGTTCCAGGCACGATAGTCGTTGTACTTGTCGGCAGCCGTCTTGTAGACCTTGGCTTGGGTGGAGGCGTCGTTGAAGAGAGTCCCGGCAAAAAGCAGCTCTTCCACGTCGAGTTGCGAAATGTTTCCGGCCACGGCGGCACGCAGTTCGGCGTCGGTCAGGCCGGCCACGTCAACGTTCACCGAAAGTTTCGAACGGCGCAGTTCGGGCAGTACCTTGTCTTTCAACACGGTGAAAGCGGCCGACAGGTTCTTGATTTCGGCGTCGCGCTTCTGCGGGTCGTTGTACATATTGAGCACCTGGAGGATCAGGTCTTTGTCCGGAATGTCGGAAGTCTGAACCAGTTCGCGGAACCCTTCCCAGTCTTCACCGAGGGCTTCTGTATCGAAGTTCGAGGTGCCGGGCAGCGGGTTGTTCCTATACTTTTGGGTCAGCGCGGTCTGGGTGTTACGGCTGCGATCCTGGGCCAACTTGTTGTTGAAATCGGCCGGGCCGTCGGGTGAGGCGTAGGACTTGGCGTAGATCGTACCCACGGTCTTTTTCGGGTCGGTCGAGTTCTCGCGTACGAAATCTTCGAGGGCCTTGACCTCGGTGCTGCTGAGTTGGGCTGCACGCACATCCGACTTGTTGATCAGGAACAGGATGCGGGCGTCCTTCGAGATGGTCGTATTGCGCTTGAAGTTATCGGCACACATCGCCGGATCGCCCGAAAGGTCGGTCATTTCCTGAATCGTGCTCACGCCGCTCGCCAACGGGAGGGTGGTCAGCGGAACCAACAGGCTGCGGCCCGCCGGACGCTTGCCGCACTGCACTTCGAGGCGCAGTTCGAGCGTCGATTGCTTCATCTTTTCGCTATACGGAAAGAACAGTTTCTGCGAAACGGCCTTGCCGGCTTTGGGCACCACGCCGTAATTGTCCTTCACGCTTTCACCCTGAAGATACATCGGCGCGCCGGCCAGTTCGCCGTCGGCAAACACCAACACCGGGGTCATGCGAACCACCGCCTTGTTATTAAAGTAGTTGGCAGGAAAGGTGATCGTGTATTCGGCGTTCACCTGTTTTCCCTGGAGCGAGAGCACGCTCGGCGCGCAAGTGGTCTTGAGTTCGTCCACATCCTTTCTCATCTTTTTGTAGCAGGAACAACTCGTCATCAGCATGGCAAGCAACCCGAAGAGGATACTCGTTTTTAACACTCTTTTCATAATCACTGGAATTTTAATATTTAAATCTGACTTGTTTCCCGATCGTTTCGCACAAGGATACCCACAAATATAGTTAAATATTTAAGAAACGCTCCCAAAAAAGGCAGGAAAAGCGCCTTTCCCTGCCAAATTTTGTTCCAAACCAGTCGGTGCCGGTCGGGATCATTCGAAATGAATCAAAAATCGTACCGAAACGATCGGACATCCTCGTTTCAGACTTCTTTTCCTTCTTTCGGGATCAGTACCTTGCGCGAGAGTTTAAGTTTGCCGGTCTTGGGGTCGACGTCGATCAGCTTCACCTCGATCTCCTGACCTTCCTTCAGACCGGTCTCTTCCATCGTGTTAAAGCGTTTGTGGTCGATCTCCGAGATGTGGAGCAGGCCGTCTTTGCCGGGCATGATTTCGACGAAAGCGCCGAAGGTGACGATCGTCTTGATCTTGCCTTTGTAGATTTCGCCTACTTCCGGGATGGCCACGATGCCTTTCACACGGGCCAGGGCAGCTTCGATCGCGTCCTTGTTGTCGCCAAAAATATCGACGATGCCCTTGTTGTCGACTTCGGTGATGGTGATCGTCGTGCCGGTGGTCTTCTGGATCTCCTGAATTACCTTGCCGCCCGGCCCGATCACCGCGCCGATAAAGTCGGTCGGAATGACGATCTGGACGATGCGCGGCACGTGCGTTTTATAATCCTCACGCGGTTCGGCGATCGTTTCGGTCAGTTTGTCGAGGATGTGCATGCGGCCGCGCTTGGCCTGTTCCAGAGCTTTGGCCAACACTTCATAGGAAAGGCCGTCTACTTTGATGTCCATCTGCGTAGCGGTGATCCCGTCGCGGGTACCGGCTACCTTGAAATCCATGTCGCCCAGATGGTCTTCATCGCCCAGGATGTCCGACAATACAGCCCATTTGCCGCTCTTCGTGTCGGCAATGAGGCCCATCGCGATCCCCGAAACGGGTTTCCTGAGTTTTACGCCGGCATCCATCAGGGCCAACGTACCGGCACAAACGGTCGCCATCGACGACGAGCCGTTCGACTCAAGGATGTCCGACACCACGCGCACGGCATAAGGATTTTCTTCGCCCAACGGAATCATCGGCTTCAGCGCGCGGTAGGCCAGGTTGCCGTGGCCGATCTCACGGCGCGAGGTGCCGCGGGCGGCACGCGCTTCACCCGTCGAGAACGGCGGGAAGTTATAGTGCAGGGTAAATTGTTCCGTACCGCGGTACATTACCTCGTCGATCATCTTTTCGTCGAGTTTCGTTCCGAGTGTCACCGTTGTCAGCGACTGGGTTTCACCGCGGGTGAAAATCGCCGAGCCGTGGGGACGGGGCAGGTAATCCACTTCGCACCAGATCGGGCGGATCTCGTCGGTCTTGCGGCCGTCGAGGCGCACACCTTCGTCGAGGATCATGTTGCGCATCGCCTTTTTCAGCACGTCGTCGTGGAAATATTTTTTGATAAACGGCATTTTCTCCGCCAGTTCTTCTTCCGAATAGCGGGCGGCGAATTCGGCTTCGAGGGCGTCGAATTTTTCCTGGCGTTCGTGTTTCGCGCTTTGGCTCTTGGCGATTTCGTAGGCTTTGCCGTAGAGTTCGCTCACAATCAGTTGGCGCAACTCTTCATCGTTGGTTTCGTGGCAGTATCTGCGCTTGGCGGTTTTACCCACG
>JAITVB010000211.1 GCA_031286025.1 Rikenellaceae bacterium | reverse complement strand
GCGTCGAGTTTCTTTGCGTCCGTGAGCGTAATCTCCCGGTTGGGATTTTCGACAGCGCCGTCTTCGACCACCAGACGGTTGCGCCAGATTTCAAGGTCGCCCTTGTCGGGGTTAATGATGATGTCGAAGTTTTCGTCCGTTTCGTAGGTCTTGATCAACAGGTGGCGGAACACGTCTTCCAACACCCCCACCATCGTCGCTTTGTCGATGTTCTTCAGTTCCTTGAACTCCGCAAAGGTGCTTACCAAATTCAGGTTGTCCATATCGTTATCGTTCTTTTTGCCTTTCGCTACCCCCTTCGGGGCGTCGTTTGTTATTTTGTCAGCATGTGATCTGTTGTTTGGTCGATCTAATCTCTGTAAGCGGAATCCTTTTGCTTACCTCCACCGTCTGTCTGCGCTTCTTGCCTTCGACCTCGACACGGTCTTTGTACTCGATCATGATCGACTCTTCATCGGCATCCGTCAGCGTTGCATAGCGTTTTTCGCCGCTCCTTAGCACCACTTCCACCGGACGGCCCAACACCTTGCGGTACTGACGCAGCAACTTCAACGGCTCGCTCAGTCCGGCCGAAGCTACCGTCAACTCGAAATCCTCCGCGTCGCGGTCAAACTCAGCCTCGATCGCCCGACTCAACGCCGCGCAAGTATCGATCGAAACGCTCGTATCGCTGTCGATCACCACCTCCACATTGTTTGACAGGCTACACTTCACCTCGACCAGGAACACATCCGTCCCTGCCGCGAAGCGCTCCACTATTGTCTTAACTTTCTCGGTATCGATCATATAACCAGAAAAAAACAGGGGATCGAAAATCCCCTGAACGTCGTTCGTATCATCTCCAACTCCGGAGAGGCGCAGCAAAGATATGTAAAAAATTGACAACGCGCAAATTAAAATACTTTGACCGGTACTTTTTTACAAAAGGCGCGGTTCTAAACCTGTTCGCTGCCTTTATCCAGGCAGGAGGCGATGGTTTTGGCGATGTTTTGTTTGAAGTTTCGGGAAGGAGTCCAGTGGAGCTCGGTTTGGAGTTTGGCGGGGTCGATGGCGTAGCGGAGGTCATGACCGGGGCGGTCGGTAACATGGGTGATCAAGTCGAGGCTGGCGCCTTCGGGGCGGCCCAGTTGACGGTCGACTTCCCGGATCAACAGGTGGATGAGGTCGATGTTCCTCCATTCGTTTTGTCCGCCGACGTTGTAGCTTTCGCCGGGGCGGCCCCGGTGGAAGATCAGGTCGATGGCCCGGGCGTGGTCTTCGACGTAGAGCCAGTCGCGGATGTTTTCGCCTTTTCCGTACACGGGCAGCGGTTTGCGGTCTACGATGTTTCGGATGAAGAGGGGGATAAGTTTTTCGGGATACTGCCCGGGGCCGAAGTTGTTGGAACAGTTGGAAAGGACGACAGGCAGACCGTAGGTGTTGAAAAACGCGCGGACGAAATGGTCGGAAGCCGCTTTCGAGGCCGAGTATGGGCTACGGGGATCGTAAGGCGTGGTTTCGGCGAAGAGGCCGCCGCTGTCGAGTGAGCCGTAGACTTCGTCGGTGGAAATATGATAAAAGCGCTTGCCGTCCATCGCGCCTGCCCAGGCTTCGCGGGCGGCTTGCAGCAGCGTGAGAGTGCCCAACACGTTGGTTCGGGCGAAGGCGAAAGGTTCTTCGATGCTGCGGTCGACATGGCTTTCGGCGGCGAGGTGGACAACACCGTCGATCGCGTGTTCCTCAAAAATGCGGCGCACCGGGTCATAGTCGCAGATATCGCCTCGGATGAAAGTGTAATTCGGCGCCGCCTCGACATCGCGCAGATTTTCGAGGTTACCTGCGTAGGTCAGTTTATCGAGGTTATAAATCCGGTATTCCGGATACTTGTTCACGAAAAGCCTCACCACGTGCGAGCCGATAAAGCCCGCGCCGCCGGTGATCAGAATATTTCTTTGAACGAACATAGTCGCTCTATTTCAAGAGATTAAGAAGATATTGGCCGTAACCGTTATTGGCCATCGGTCGGGCGATCTCACGCAGTTTTTCGGCCGTGATCCAACCCTTGTTGAAAGCGATCTCTTCGAGCGAGGCGATCTTCATTCCCTGGCGTTTCTCGATGGCTTCGATGAAGACCGAGGCCTCGGAGAGTGAGTCGTGGGTGCCGGTGTCGAGCCAGGCAAAGCCGCGGCTGAGGGTTTGCACGCGTAAGGTCCCGGCTCGCATATACCATTCGTTGACCGAGGTGATTTCCAGTTCGCCGCGAACCGAAGGACGGATGCCCTTGGCAACTTCGACCACATTGTTGGTGTAGAAATAGAGACCCGGGATAGCCCAGTTCGACTTGGGCTGCATGGGCTTTTCCTCGATGCTCGCGGGACGACCTCCGGCATCGATCTCTATGATCCCGTAACGTCCGGGGTCGCGCACCGCGTAGGCGAAGACCGACGAGGTGCCGTCCTCGACGGCCGACCGCACACATTCGCCCAACATTTTTTGAAAGCCCTGACCATAAAATAAATTATCGCCCAACACTAACGCCACAGGGTCGGAACCAATAAATTCCTCACCAATCAAAAACGCCTGGGCCAGGCCGTCGGGCGAAGGCTGCTCGGCATACGCGAACCGCACCCCGAAGTCGCTCCCGTCGCCCAACAGGCGACGGAAAGCCGGCAGATCGGCCGGAGTCGAAATGACCAACATGTCGCGGATGTCGGCCAACATCAACACCGAGATCGGATAATAGACCATCGGTTTGTCGTAGACAGGCAATAACTGCTTCGACACTCCCTTGGTGACGGGATAGAGGCGCGTACCGGCCCCGCCCGCCAGGACGATTCCTTTCATCAGGTTGTCGTTTTGAGGGTTTTCATGTTGACAAGATACGCTTTTTTCCCGAATCAGACCTCTTCGGGCGTAAAACGCAGGGTGATCGTGGTGCCCCTGTCGATTTCGGACTGTATGGAGATTTTCCCGCCGTGGAGGGTGACGATCTTCTGGGTGAGCGCCAGTCCGATACCTGTGCCTTTGTACGAGGCGGTGTTTCCTGCGCGATAGAACGGGTTGAAGATGTGGCGCACCTCACCCGGAGGAATTCCGATGCCCTGGTCGGCCACCCGTATCGCGATCCGCTCTTTCTGCATCCCGACCGACGCGGTAACCGGTTTGCCGGATGAGAATTTGCACGCATTACCCATCACGTTGAGCAGTGCGATCTTGAGCAACGAGACAACCCCTGTGATCGCGTAGCTGCGCGCTTCCTCCACCCGGATCTCGATTGTGCAGGGAGCGCTTTTCGAAAGGCTCTCCTTGACCTCGACCAACAACTTCACCAGGTCGACCCGTTCTTTGGGAATGCGCGAAAAATCGAAATCGGTTTGGGCCAGTGTCAACAGATCCTTGACCACCGAATCGAGTCGCTCGGTTTCGACCAACACCGTTTCGAGGGTCTTGATATACTCAACCTCGGAACGAGGTTTGCTCAAAGCTATTTCCGTTTCGCCGAGGATGGCCGTCAACGGATTTTTGAGTTCGTGCGAGGCGTTGCGGATAAAGGCGTTCTGCATGTCGAACGAGTTGCGCAGGCGCTCGATCATCTCGTTGAATGTGCGCGAAAGTTCCGACAGTTCATCGTTGCCCCGGGGTTCGCGCAGGCTGCGCCGCAGGTTGTTGGCCGTGATACGCCGCACGTTCTTGATGATCCCGGCCACGGGCGACATCACCTGACGAGCATAGAACAGCCCGACAAGGAACACCAACAGTGTACCCACCACCAGGATCGCCACCAACAATTCGAGCAGGTGGCGTTGAGCGATAACCCCGGCCCGATTGTAGGCCGAAACGAGAACGATGAAATTCCCAACGTTGTCGGGGTAATAGATCCCGATGCTTTGGCGACCGTCAGTGCGGAATTCGACCGTGTGGCCATCGAGCAACTGGCGCACCTGATAATCGCGATGAATGATCCTTCTCAGCGAATCGGCGACCGTGGGCAGCGAAGCATCGAGAATGCGGCTCTGCTCCTCGGGCAGCGGGATCGTGTAAGCCTCGCGCACGGTGGCATAGGCTGTCTCGACCATTTCGTCGGCCTCGAAATGATACTGGGCGATGGCGACCGACCGCTGCCACAGGTGATCGTAGAAACTACGGTCGGCCTCGCGCGTGGTCATCACGTAGACGAACGCCAACGCCCCGAGCAACACCATGAAAGTGAGTTGGGTGTAGATGATCGCTATTTTGGTGCGAATCCGCATCGGTAGGCATCAATGGCGGTTACTCTTCCTTCATCACGTAGCCCATCCCGATGACCGTGTGGATAAGCTTGGCAGGGAAGTTTTTATCCATTTTGTTGCGCAGGTAGTTGATGTAAACGTCGACGGTGTTGGTTCCCATGTCGAACTCGACGTCCCACACCTTTTCGAGGATCTGTTCACGCGAAAGTACCCGCCGTTGGTTTGTGATCAGGTAATGCAGCAGGCGGTATTCCTTCGAGGTGAGGCTGATCTGCCGGCCATCGCGGGTAACGGTTTTCGTATCGTCGTCGAGTTCGAGATCGGCAATGCGGTAAACGGCCGTCGGTTGCTCCTGGTGGCGACGGCGCAGCAAGGCGTGGGTGCGGGCTAACAGTTCCTTGAAATGGAACGGTTTGGTGAGGTAATCGTCGGCGCCCGCGTCAAGGCCGGTCACGATGTCGTCGGTCGAACCGAGTGCCGTCAGGACGATCACCGGCACCTCGAAGCCATACTTTTCCCGCATCCGGCGGCAAATCTCCAACCCATTCATCTCGGGCAGCATCCGGTCGAGGACCAACAGATCGTAGCGGTGGGTCTTGGCCATGTTCCAACCCGTAAGCCCGTCCGACGCTCCCGACACGGAGAAGCCCTCCTCCTCGAATCCCCGCTTGATGAACGACAACACGTTCTTCTCGTCTTCGACGACCAATATCTTGTGCACGGCAAATTTTTTATCAG
>JAITVB010000228.1 GCA_031286025.1 Rikenellaceae bacterium | reverse complement strand
ATTCTTCGTTGTCGCGAACGGTACCGATCCCGGTTGATCGACACCCTTGCTTTTGGTTACGATTCCTACTGTCAGGGCTTGTTCGGAACTTGTACCCTAAAGGCCGCCCGACCCGTGCCAGGGGCGAATCAAAAAGCGTCCGGGGACAACCCCGGACGCTTCCATGCTCCGAACCTGCGGCAACTATTTGCCGGTGTTCTTTTTATCGTAATGCTTTTGATAGCGGCTCATAAACTTATCCACGCGACCGGCGGTATCCACCAACTTCATCTTCCCGGTGTAGAACGGGTGCGACGAACTGGAAATTTCCATCTTGTAGACGGGATAGGTTTCGCCGTCCACGTCGATCGTTTCACGTGTCTGGACGGCGGACCTGCACAAAATCACCTGGTCATTCGACATATCCTTGAATGCCACGAGACGATAATTCTTGGGATGAATATCCTTCTTCATAGGTGTTTGTTTGTTAAACGTACTGTAAATTGGAAAGGCAAAGATACGAACTTTTTCTTCGCGTCCAAATTTTTTGCAGAATTATCTGCATCATCGGTCGGTCCGTGAAAATCGGAGCCGGGGAGTATCCGGAGCAGACAAAGGCATCCGGCCACTACATCCGTTCGGGCACGCTGATCCCGAGCAAGGCCATCCCGTCGGCCACGATTCGCGCCACCTGGGCCGAAAGCAGCAGGCGTGCTTCACGTACGCCGGGATCGCCTTCGCGCAGGATCGAATGGTCGTGATAGTATTGGTTATACTCCTTGACCAACTCGTAGACATAGTTGGCTACCAATGCGGGCGAATGCTCGGCCGCGGCGGCGATCACCACGCCCGGGTAGTCGGCTAGCAACTTGATCAACTCTACCTCCTTGGGTAACAAGGAGTAATTCGCGGCCACCCGGTCGCCCACGGCTATGCCCGCTTCGGCAGCCTTACGCAATACCGACTTGATGCGCGCGTGGGTGTACTGGATAAAGGGGCCGGTGTTGCCGTTGAAATCGATCGACTCTTTCGGATCGAACAACATGGTCTTTTTCGGATCGACCTTTAAGATAAAATACTTGAGCGCGCCGAGACCCACCATTTGGCTCACGGCATCGGCTTCCTCGGGGGTACAGCCATCGAGTTTGCCGAGTTCGGCCGACATATCGCGGGCTGTCCTGACCATTTCGGCCACCAGGTCGTCGGCGTCCACTACTGTGCCTTCGCGCGATTTCATTTTGCCTTCCGGCAGTTCGACCATCCCGTATGAAAGGTGGCAGATGTGGTCGGCCCAGTCGTGTCCCAATTTTTTGAGGATCAGCCTTAGCACCTGAAAGTGGTAATTCTGTTCATTACCAACTACATAGGTCATGTCGTCGAGATGATACTCCGTAAAGCGTTGGTAGGCTGTCCCGAGATCTTGCGTCATATAAACCGATGTGCCGTCGCTGCGCAGCAATAGTTTTTGATCCAAGCCGTCGTCCGTCAGATCGATCCACACCGAGCCGTCATCCTTGCGGAAAAAGACCCCTTTCGCGAGACCTTCCTCGACGATCTCTTTGCCCAAAAGATATGTCTGCGATTCATAGTAAATTTTGTCGAAACTAACACCCAACGCCTTGTAAGTCTTATCGAAGCCTTCGTAAACCCAACCGTTCATCGTCTCCCACAGGCCGTAGATCTCGGGGTCTTTCGCTTCCCACAGGCGCAACATTTCCTGCGCCTGTTTCATCATCGGGGCTTCTTTCCCGGCTTCGTCCTCCGGTATTCCGGCGGCCGTCAATTCCTTGATCTCGGCTTTGTAGGCCTTGTCGAAGGCGACGTAATATTTGCCGACCAGGTGGTCGCCCTTCATCCCCGACGAGGCGGGAGTCTCACCGCCTCCGAACTTTTGCCAGGCAAGCATCGATTTGCAGATGTGGATGCCGCGGTCGTTGACCAGATTGGCCTTGATCACGCGGTGGCCGACGGCGTCGAGGATATGCGCGACCGAACAGCCCAACAGATTGTTGCGGATATGCCCCAGGTGCAGCGGCTTATTCGTGTTGGGCGACGAATATTCGACCATTACCGTGAGGCCCGTGGCCGGTTGGCGGCCGAAGTCCGGGTCGGCGGCGATCGCATCGAGTTGTCCCGCCCAAAAAGATTCCCTGAACGAAATATTCAAAAAACCTTTGATCACGTTATAGCTTTTGATCTCCGGATTATTGGACGCCAAGTGCCGGCCCACCTCTTCGGCGGTCTGTTCGGGCCCTTTTCGGCTCGCTTTCAAAAAAGGGAAAACGACCAACGTGAGGTCGCCCTCGAACTCGCGCCGGGTTTTTTGCAATTGCACCTGGCTCGCGTCAACCGGACCGTAGAGGGTTTCGAGCGAGGCAACGGCCTTGAGTTGAAGCAATTTTTCGATATTCATGGCTGTTTTGGGTATCTTCTGGAAAAATCCGGACGGGGCCGGTGAGCGCAAAAGTAGCGGTTTTTCACCAACAATCAAAAAAGCGGAGCGGCCCGTCAGAGCCGCCCCGCCGCGATATCACGAAAATCGCGTCCGGATTACAAGTCGGTGATCGGTTTGAACTTCGGCACGAGTGCTTTCATCACCACCCAAGCGATCAGGTAAGCGAAAGCACAGACGGCAAACATAAGCATATAGGCCGTTTGGAGGTTGTCGGCGAAGCGGTCGGTCAGCGTACCTGCGAGCAGCTGCACCAATACCCCGCCCAAACCGCCGGCTGCTGCGCCGATACCGGTTACCGAACCGACCGATTTTTTCGGGAACATGTCGGAAACCGTCGTAAAGAGGTTGGCCGACCAAGCCTGGTGGGCCGCGGCGCCGATACAGATCACGGCCGTGGCCAGAATGATCGCGCTGCCGCCGAAGATGGAAATATTACCGAAATACTGGGTCGACAACAACACGAGCGGACACACGGCGATGATCAGCATCGCGGTCATACGCGCCTTGTAAACCTGCCATCCCTTGTTCATAAAGAACATCGGGATGCTACCGCCGAATACCGAACCGACAATGGCTACGCCGAACACGATGAAGTTGGTCGCCATCACACGGGCGGCGGTAGCTTCGGGGGTGAGGCCTTCGCAAAATTGGGTACGCACGTAGGTCGGCAGCCAGAACAGAAGGAACCACCAGATCCCGTCGGTCATGAACTTACCCACCACGAATGACCAGGTCTGGCGGTAGGTGAGCAGTTTGAACCACGAAACTTTCTTCACATTATCGCCTTCAGCGGCGGCGGCCAAAGCGGCCTCGTCGGCGTCACTGTGGATATAGTCGTACTCGGCTTGGTTGACCTTGCCCTTTTGGAGCATCGCTTTCGGGTTGTTGTACGAAATCTGCCACCAGATCAGCCACAGGAAACCCACCAGACCGGTCAGGATAAAAGCCATCTGCCAACCGTGGAACAGTCCCATGAATTCCTTGCCCGAAGGCCACATCAACAAGCACCACGGGATGAACAGGGCGCAGATCATTGCGCCGACATTCGACCCGGAGTTGAAGATCCCGGTCGCCAAGGCACGTTCTTTCTTAGGGAACCATTCGGCAACGGTCTTGATCGAAGCGGGAAAGTTGCCGGCTTCACCGGCGCCGAACACGCTACGGGCAAACATGTGCGCGGGCAACGACTTGCCCATGAAAGCGCTGGCCATCCCGGCGATCGACCAGACGGTCAGCGACAGGGCGAGGCCCAACTTGGTACCGATCTTGTCGATGATCGCACCGGCCACCAAGGTGAACCCGGCGTAGAACAGGGTGAAGATCGAGGTCAGGTACGAGAACTGGAGGTTGGTCCACCCGAACCCTTCCGCCGAGCAGAAGTAGTCTTTCAGAAAGCCGATCACGTTACGGTCCATGTAGTTGATCGTCGTCGAGAAAAGCAGCAACGAACAGATCATCCACCGATAACGGCTCGCCTTTACGGTAGTCATAGCAGTAGCAGCCATTTACTTGAGTTTTGGGGTTAATATTGAGATTATTTCTTCTTGACTTGGGCAATGATGGTCAACGAGTCGGCACAGAGCCTGGTGATTGCGCCCCAGTCCCTGGCTGCGATCACGTCGGCCGGGAAGAGGTTCGATCCCATCCCGACGCAGGTCACTCCGGCATCGAACCACGCCTTGAGGTTGGCCTCCTCGGGTTTCACACCACCGGTCACCATCAGGTTCGACCACGGCATCGGCGCCTTCAGGCCTTTCACGAAGTTCGCTCCCAACACGTCGCCCGGAAACACTTTGCACACGTCGCAACCCGACTCCTGGGCAAAGCCCACTTCCGACACCGAGCCGCAACCGGGGGTATACGGGACGAGACGACGATTACAAATCCTGGAAATCTCGGGGTTGAACAGCGGGCCCACCACGAAGTTGGCGCCCAACTGGAGATACAAGGCGGCGGTCGCCGGATCGACGATCGACCCTACGCCCATCACCATTTCGGAACACTCCCTGGCGGCAAATTTGACGAGTTCTCCGAACACCTCGTGCGCGAACTCGCCGCGGTTGGTGAACTCAAAGGCGCGTACGCCACCCGCATAGCAGGCTTTCACGACGTTTTTCGCCACCTCCACGTCCTTATTGTAGAAAACGGGCACCATGCCCGTGGAAGCCATCGCGGCGATCACTTCCATCTTTGAAAATCTTGCCATTTTTCTTAGTTTATGGTTATGACAACTTCGCTATGCACAAGTGTGTTTCGATTTTTACCGACCCTCCCGGCCTTTGAGCGGAGCATAGTGAAGTACGTGAGCATCAAAGGCCGGGACGACCGACAAAAAGCGAGGCGTAATACGCACAGTTAGCGCGACACCCTTCCGGAGCCGTCTCCTTTCATCAGATTTTCGACTTCGGCCACCGTTGCCAGGTTGAAGTCGCCGTAAATCGTGTGTTTCAGGCACGACGCAGCCACCGCAAAATCGAGCGCTTTCTGGTCGTCGCCCGGGTAGGTGATCAGTCCGTAAACCAGGCCGCCCATGAACGAGTCGCCCCCTCCCACGCGGTCCACGATGTGGGTGATGTCGTAGTTCGGGCTCCGGTAGAGTTTCTGCCCGCCGTAGAGCACACCCGCCCACGTGTTATGATTGGCGTTGATTGAGCCGCGCAGGGTGATGATCACCTTTTTCGCCCGCGGGAAACGTGCCATCATCTGTTTGCAAACGCTTTCAAATTCGGTAGCGTCCACATGGCCGCCCGTAGCGGTCACGTCAAAGCCTTCGGGTTTGATCCCGAACACCTTTTCGGCGTCTTCCTCGTTGCCCAGAATCACGTCGCAGCCTTCTACGAGGGCAGGCATCACGTCCGATGCACTCTTGCCGTATTTCCACAGGTTCTTGCGGTAGTTAAGGTCGGTCGAAACCGTTACGCCCATCTTGTTGGCCACCCTGATCGCTTCGAGGCAAGCGTCGGCCGCTCCCTGCGACAGGGCCGGAGTGATTCCCGTCCAGTGAAACCACCGGGCGCCTTGGAACACTTCCTCCCAGTTCACCATGCCGGGTTGGATGTCGGCGATCGACGAGTGCGCGCGGTCATAGACCACCTTGCTCGGACGAGCCACGGCGCCGGTTTCCAGAAAATAGATCCCGAGGCGTTCGCCGCCGTAGATCACGTGCGAGGTCTTTACCCCGTGTTTATGCAGGTTCATCTCGCACGCTTGGGCGATATCGTTTTTGGGCAACCGGGTCACGAATTCAGCCTCAAGGCCATAGTTGGCCAACGACACGGCTACGTTGGCCTCGCCGCCCCCGAAAGTGGCGGTCAGTTCCGTAGCCTGGCTGAAACGCAGGTAGCCCGGAGTAGCCAGGCGCAACATGATTTCACCAAAGGTTACAACTTTTTTCATCGGTATTTTTCGTTAGGTTAGGTCCGTTATTTGGGTTGTTTGCCGATGTAGGCCAAGATGCCGCCATCTACGTAGAGGACGTGGCCGTTCACGAAGTCCGACGCCGACGAGGCGAGGAACACGGCCGGGCCCATCAGGTCCTCCGGTGTGCCCCAACGGGCGGCGGGCGTCTTGGCGATGATAAACGAATCGAACGGGTGGCGCGATCCGTCGGACTGCTTTTCGCGCAGCGGGGCGGTCTGCGGGGTAGCGATGTAGCCCGGGCCGATGCCGTTGCACTGGATGTTATATTCGCCGTATTCCGAGGCGATGTTGCGGGTCAGCATTTTCAGACCGCCCTTTGCGGCGGCGTAAGCCGAAACGGTTTCGCGGCCCAGTTCGCTCATCATCGAGCAGATGTTGATGATCTTGCCGGCTTTTTTCTTCATCATCGCGGGCAACACGGCCTTGGCCATGATGAACGGGCCGTTGAGGTCGATGTCGATCACCTGGCGGAATTCGGCGGCGGTCATTTCGTGCATCGGGATGCGTTTGATGATCCCGGCGTTGTTCACCAGGATGTCGACGGCGCCGACTTCCTTTTCGATCTTGGCGATCGAGGCGGCCACCTGTCCTTCGTCGGTCACATCAAACACATAGCCGTGGGCTTTGATGCCTTCTTTGGCATAGGCTTCGAGTCCGGCTTCGACCAAGTCGGGCCTGATGTCGTTGAACACGATGGTGGCGCCGGCGCGCGCAAAGGCGGTGGCCAAGGCAAACCCGATCCCGTAAGAGCCGCCCGTTACGAGGGCTATCTTGCCGGTCAGATCGAAAGTTGATGCTACTGATTTCATGGTATTGTTGGGTTTATCGATTATGTTTTGAATGAAAGGCGAGGTTAGGGAACCTGGTGTGGTTCCGGCCTCGCCCCGATAATTATGTCCGTTGACGGTTCTTCACGTGGCGGCTATCGCAGGTCTGTGGTTTGACAGGTGTCCATGTCGTTGTAGTCGAGGTTTTCGCCGGCCATGCCCCAGATGAAGGTGTAGGCACTGGTGGCGCAAGCCGAGTGGATCGACCACTGCGGAGAGATCACCGCCTGGTCGCATTTCATCCATACGTGGCGGGTTTCCTGCGGTTCGCCCATGAAGTGGCACACCATCTGGTCGGCCGCCAGGTCGAAATAGAAATAGGCTTCCATGCGGCGGTTGTGTGTGTGGGCCGGCATCGTGTTCCACACGCTGCCCGGTTGCAGTTCGGTCATCCCCATCTGCAACTGACAGGTCGGGAGCACTTCCTTGACGATCATACGGTTGATGATGCGGTGGTTGGCGCCTTCGAGCGAACCGAGTTCGAGGACTACGGCGTCTTTCTTGGTCACCTTCTTGCACGGGTAGGCGGTGTGGGCCGGGGCCGAATTGAAGTAGAACTTGGCCGGATTGTTTCCGTCTTTGCTTTTGAAAATCACTTTCTTGGTGCCGCGACCCACGTAGAGAGCTTCCTTGAAGGCCACGTCATAAGTGATGCCGTCGGCTTC
>JAITVB010000197.1 GCA_031286025.1 Rikenellaceae bacterium | reverse complement strand
AACCGAGTATCGGAAAATCTTCCCGTATTTTCTTAATGTCCAACATAGCAAAGTAAGTAAGGAGAAACAAAATTCCCCGGAAAAAATTTTGCGGCGCTTTGTAATATGCGGAGGACTTTCTCGCTAAATCCGGCCGATCTTGTCCAAAGCGCGGGCTTCGATCGCCTCGGCCGCCGCGGCGATGCCGACACAGTCGATGATGTCGTGAACGAAACCGGCCATCTGTAACCGTTCTGCCTGTTCTTTCGAAATACCACGTTGGCGCATGTAGTAAACCGCTTCTTCGTCGAGGCGACCGGTCGTTGCGCCGTGGCTGCACTTGACATCGTCGGCGTATATTTCGAGTTGGGGCCGGGTATAGATCCGGCCCGTATCGGCCAACAGCAAGTTGTGGTTCTCTTGAAAGGCACGCGTGCGTTGGGCGTCCGGGGTAACCTCCACACGGCCCTTGAAGACCACCGTGCCCTCGGCCCCGGCGATGCCTTTATAGCGTTCGAAACTCAAACAGTCGGGCACGGCATGTACGACCCGCAACGCATTGTCGGCATGTTGGCCGCAATGGACGAGCGAAAGACCGTAGGCTTCGAATTCCGCTCCGCCACCGCCCAGAGTTGCGCTAAGATTATTCCGGAAGAAGCCGCCGTCAAGGGTAATCACCGTTGAACGGACGCGGCTCGATGCTTCCTGATGGATGTAATGTGACGAAATACAGGCCGTCCGGTTGTCCGCCCGTTGCACTTCGGCCCATTCGAGTTGCGATCCGACGGCACAGCGTATCTCGCCAACCCGGTTGAATAAATAGGCATCGCCGCCCGGCGAGCAGGTGTCCCACAGCACCGACACCCGAGTGTTTTCGCCCAACACGACCAATGCACGGCCATAGGCCGATACCGCTTCGGAGGCTGAAAATTCATCGAGGACATAGAACGGTTTTTCGGCCGATATCCCGTCCGGGACATAGAGAAAAAAACCGTCCTGCGCAAAGGCCGTATTGAGGGCCGTAAGCGCATCGATTGCATTGCAGGCCAACGTGTTATAGCACCGTTCGATCAAGTCGGGGTATTCGGAGGCGGCGGCGCGCAGAGAACCGCAGACGATACCGGTTTCGTAAACCCGCAACGCTTCCGGTGTACGGAAACGGCCGTTCAGCATTTCAAAAACCTCGTAATGGGACGGATCGCCATACAATTCGCGGTTGGCTTGTGGTTGGCCGAAAGGTGAAAAATAGTTTTCGTATTCACCTTGATAGAGCAGGGCAAGCGGACAGTAGCGATAGTGTTCGTCCTTTGCGTCGGGCAAGCCCGACAGGTGGAACGCCTCCATGGCCGACCTGCGGTGGCGGTTGACGCCATACGGAAAACCCTCCTCGATCAATTCAAGGTTGGCGACATAGAGGTCGATCAGTCGTTTTTCGGCGGTGGTCATCGGGCGCGGCGGTTTTATTCCTGAAAATCCTTGATCAGCCAGTCGTAGCCGCGCTCTTCGAGTTCGAGGGCCAGTTCCTTGCCCGCGGTGTGGATGATGCGGCCGTCGTAGAGGACGTGGACATAGTCCGGGACAATGTAGTCCAACAGGCGTTGGTAGTGAGTGATGACCACCATCGCGTTGTCGGGACGGCTGAGGCGGGTGACGCCCGTAGCCACGATGCGCAAGGCGTCGATGTCGAGGCCGCTGTCTGTTTCGTCCAAGATGGCTAACTTGGGGTCGAGCATGGCCATCTGGAAAATTTCATTCCTTTTTTTCTCCCCCCCCGAAAAACCTTCGTTGACGGCACGGTTGGCGAGTTGGTCCCGGAGTTCGACGATGGCGGCTTTCTCCTTCATCAATTTCAGGAATTCGCCGGCGGTCAGAGGGTCTTGACCGTGGTATTTGCGCTGTTCGTTGACCGCTAATTTCAAGAAGTTGGCCATGCTGACGCCGGGAATCTCCACCGGGTATTGGAATCCCAGGAAGATACCGGCGCGCGCGCGATCTTCGATGCTCATTTCGAGGAGGTTTCTGTCTTCGAAGAGGACTTCTCCTTGGGTGACTTCGAATCTTTCGTTGCCGGCGAGGACGGAGGCGAGGGTGCTTTTTCCGGAACCGTTGGGGCCCATGATGGCATGGACTTCGCCGGCGTTGACCTGCAGGTCGATGCCTTTGAGGATTTCCTTATCGCCCACTGTGGCGTGGAGTTTTTTTACTTCGAGCAGCATAACTATCGTATTCTTGTTTTCAAATCAACGTAATCTCAGAAAAACGAAGTTTTTCCATGACGGCGGCACAACTTCCTAACCTACGCTTCCCTCCAAACTGATGGCCAGTAGTTTCTGCGCTTCTACCGCAAACTCCATCGGTAATTTATTCAACACTTCGCGGGCGTAGCCATTCACGATCAGCCCCACGGCATCCTCGGTGCAAATGCCCCGTTGGTTGCAGTAAAAAAGCTGTTCCTCGTTGATCTTCGATGTCGTCGCCTCGTGTTCGACCGTCGCACCGGGGTGGTTGACATCGACGTGCGGGAACGTGTGTGCGCCGCACTTATCGCCGATCAACAGCGAGTCGCACTGCGAAAAATTCCGCACCCCCTCGGCCTTGCGCCCCACCTTCACCAGACCCCGGTAACTGTTCTGGCTGCGGCCGGCCGAAATGCCTTTCGACACGATCCGGCTGCGGGTGTTTTTACCCAGGTGGATCATCTTCGTCCCGGTGTCTGCCTGTTGGCGGTTGTTGGTCAGCGCGACGGAGTAAAACTCTCCTGCACTGTTGTCGCCCAAGAGGATGCAACTCGGGTATTTCCAAGTGACCGCCGAACCGGTTTCGACCTGCGTCCACGACAGTTTGGCGTTTTTACCCTTGCAGATGCCACGCTTGGTGACGAAGTTGTAGACGCCTCCGCGCCCCTCCTTGTCGCCGGGATACCAGTTCTGGACGGTCGAATATTTGACTTCGGCGTCCTTATGGACAACGATTTCGACCACGGCGGCGTGGAGTTGATTCTCGTCGCGGCGGGGGGCGGTGCAACCTTCGAGGTAGCTTACATAAGCCCCTTCGTCGGCCACGATCAGCGTGCGTTCGAACTGGCCCGTGCCGGCGGCATTGATCCGAAAATAGGTCGACAACTCCATCGGACAGCGCACCCCCGGCGGGATGTAGCAGAACGACCCGTCGGAAAAGACCGCCGCGTTGAGCGCCGCAAAAAAGTTATCGGTGTAAGGCACTACGCTGCCCATATACTTGCGCACCAACTCGGGATAATCGGCCAACGCTTCGGAAAACGAGCAGAAAATAATCCCCTTTTCGGCCAATGTTTCGCGGAACGTCGTTTTCACGGAGACGGAGTCCATCACGGCATCGACCGCCACACCCGACAGCGCCATTTGCTCCTCAAGCGGAATGCCCAGTTTATTGAACGTGGCAACGAGTTCCGGATCGACCTCGTCCATGCTTTCGAGTTTTTTCTTCGCTTTCGGAGCGGCGTAGTAGATAATGTTCTGGTAGTCGATCTCGGGAATGTCGAGATGGGCCCAGTGGGGAATCGTGAGCGTCTGCCAATGGCGAAAAGCGCGTAGGCGCAGTTCGGTCATCCATTCCGGCTCGTCCTTTTTCGAAGAGATCAGGCGCACGACCTCCTCATTCAACCCCTTGGGGATGAATTCCGTGTCGACGTCGGTCGTGAAGCCGTAAGCATACTCC
The DNA here is from genome assembly GCA_031286025.1 of Rikenellaceae bacterium. Lineage (GTDB taxonomy): Bacteria > Bacteroidota > Bacteroidia > Bacteroidales > Rikenellaceae > JAITVB01. The sequence goes on along the minus strand of JAITVB010000197.1, from coordinate 1,881 downwards.
TGCTCAGTCGCGCGGGATAGTATGTCCTGTTGCTCGTCCATCGCTTGTTTATTCCAGTTCGCCCGAGCGGCGCATCACCACTTCGCGCAGGTCGCTGTTGAACCGTTCGTAAAAATCACAGTCGATCGGCCCGGGGTGGCTCAACACCTGCAGATCGGCCTCGGGCGTATTCAGCCGATAGACCGGGCATTTGTGCATAAACGGGTTTTCAGAGAAGCCCAGATTTTTATAAAAACGTAAGCGGCGCTGCGAGAGTTCGTCGACCACGGGGTCGATCTCAAGCACGATCGTACGGTCGGCACGGGTTTTCATAAACTCGCCCAGGAACCGGGTGCCGTGGCCGAATCCGCGATAGGCTTTGTTGACCGCAAAGTGTTCGACGTAAACGTACCCGGGAAAAACCCAATAGGCGATGAAACCGACCAGAATGTTGTCCTCGACATAGGAGTCGAGGTGGTAATCGGGATTCGTGAAAGCTGTCGCCTGGTGGTTCAGCGTGCGCTTTTCGAAATACGGAAAACTATAATCATAGACCGTCCACATTTGCTCAAAGTACCGGTCATCGATGCCTTTTATACGGTGTAGCTCCATCGGTGCGTTTTTTATTTTCTGAAACAGATCACAAATATAGGAATAATCCCTATCTTTATCAAAGTTTTTCAGAAAGGTAAAAGCGATACCCGAGGAGCGGAAAACGGCGCGACACAGCCCACGGAATGTTAATTATTTGTTGTGTTTGTTTTTTTTAACGCAAAAATGACGAATTTTGCACATTTGCATTATTTCCCGATTTCTTGGCGTATATTTGTCGATGCGAACAGGATGCCTTACCTCGGCAGTGCGGACGGATTCGGGCGGATGGAAGGGGTGGAAGGCATCTGTTTCCAGTGTATTTATAACGCGTTGAAAGAAATATGAAAATTCAGGGTGAACCCAAGGCTTTTTTGAGTAACGAGGCACAGCAACTGCTTAACCTCTACGAATCGCTCGGCGAGCGGGCGGAAATTTTCCTGCCGCGCCATATTTTCGACAACCTGACCAGTTTCGTGGCCCTCTGCATGGAGGAACCCGCCGACCCGGCCAGGCAGCAGGCCGAGATCAACCGCTACCTGTTGCGCTTCCGCGAGGATATCCCGGGCTACACCCACGTATCGCTGATGCTTGTGCCCCACAACAATTCGAAGGCTTTCGAGTTGAGTGCCAAGCGCGGCGATTTCGTCCGCAAGATCAACGCCCTGATCGACACCGACGGCACCGACGCCAAACTTAAGGCCGTGCTGCACAACATCAGGGATTCGCACGACCTGTCGGTCGGCACGCCTCCGGTCAACAGTTGGCACATCGATTTCATGTCGCAGGTGCAGTTGGGCGGCCACGCCCGCGACCTGCGGAAATACCGTGACGTGATCGGCGTGACGGGCGACATCAACGAGGCCCATTGGAACTACATGATGGACACCCTCGAACAGATGATCAGCCAAAGCACCCACTATACCACGAAGGCCGAAACCAACGATTTTCTGAATCGCAGCCGGTGGACGGTCAACTTCAAGGGTCTCAACGGAATGATCCGCACCGTCGTTTCGGGCAATGCGGATAAAGCGGTGCAACTGCTTTCGAACGACGTCTTCAGCCGCCGCTGCGCGGTGGTGGCCGAAAGTCCCGATCCCGAGGCGCTGTATGAGCGGATGACGGCCGACACGACGTCGGTTTTCGTGGTGAAAGTGAAGCATGCACGCATCAACCATTATGCGGGCGAACGGTGGTTCCCGCTGCTGACCCGGCTCGTGATCGTCGACGACTCGAAAGAGTCGCGCTCGTCAAATACGTCGCTCGTGTTTTGTTTTCACAATGGGATCATCAATACGCTCAACAAGGTTC
>JAITVB010000185.1 GCA_031286025.1 Rikenellaceae bacterium | reverse complement strand
GACCGAGTCCTTCGGCAATCTTGGTGGCGTTGATAATATAGAACCTGATCCTGTTTTCGGCCAATACCTTTTTCAATGCGTCGGGCAGCGTAGTCTTGGTCGTTTCAGCGTCATGGATGCTGTTCAACAGGAACGAGCCGCCGGGCTTGATGCCTTTCAGCACGTCATACTTGTGTACGTACGACGGCACGTGGCAGGCCACAAAGTCGGGCGTGGTCACCAGATAAGGCGAAGTGATCGGCTTGTCGCCGAAGCGCAGATGCGACGAGGTGTAACCGCCCGATTTCTTCGAATCATACGAAAAGTAGGCCTGGCAATATTTATCGGTCGATTCGCCGATGATCTTGATCGAGTTTTTGTTGGCGCCCACCGTGCCGTCGGCCCCCAGACCGTAGAACACGGCTTCATAGGTGCCCGGCTTGGCCAGGCTGACTTCCCGGCCCACGGGCAACGACTTGAAGGTCACATCATCGTTGATCCCTACCGTAAAGCCGTTTTTCGGTTCGTTCAGGTTCAAGTTGTCATACACGGCGATGATTTGAGCCGGAGTGGTGTCTTTCGACGAGAGGCCGTAGCGGCCGCCCACGATGAGCGGGGCGTCAGCCTTGCCGTAGAATTGGTCTTTTACATCGAGGTAAAGCGGTTCGCCAGAAGCACCCGGTTCTTTCGTGCGGTCCAACACGCAAACGCGTTTGGCGCTCTTGGGCATTACTGCGAAAAAGTGTTTCGCCGAGAACGGACGGTAAAGATGTACGGAGAGCAGCCCGACCTTTTCGCCTTTGGCGTTCAGGTGGTCAACCACTTCCTGAATCGTTTCGGTCACCGAACCCATCGCGACGATCACGCGTTCGGCATCGGCAACGCCGTAGTAGTTAAACGGCTTATAACTGCGGCCGGTGATCCCGGCCATCTGGTCCATCGCCTCTTCGACCATATCGGGCACGGCGTCGTAGAACCTGTTCGACGCTTCACGGCTTTGGAAGTAAATATCGGAGTTTTGAGCCGTACCGCGGGTCACCGGATGTTCCGGATTGAGGGCGCGTTCGCGAAAAGCGGCCAACGCTTTCCGGTCGATCAGGCTCTTTACGTCTTCCTGGTCAACGGCTTCGATCTTCTGGATTTCGTGCGAGGTGCGGAAGCCATCAAAGAAATGCAGGAACGGAATACGCGATTTGATCGACACTAAATGGGCTACGGCGGCGATATCCATCACTTCCTGCACACCGCCCGAAGCCAACAGCGCAAACCCGGTCTGGCGGGCCGCCATCACGTCCTGGTGGTCGCCGAAGATCGAGAGGGCCTGAGCCGCCAGGGCGCGAGCCGACACGTGGAAAACGCCGGGCAAAAGTTCACCCGCGATCTTGTACATGTTGGGGATCATCAGCAATAATCCCTGCGAAGCGGTATAAGTGGTGGTCAGCGCACCTGACTGGAGCGAACCGTGGACCGCACCCGCAGCGCCAGCCTCGGATTGCATTTCAACCACCTTGACGGTCTCTCCGAAAATGTTCTTACGTCCCTTGGCCGCCCATTCATCGACATATTCGGCCATCGTCGAGGAAGGGGTGATCGGGTAGATAGCGGCCACTTCGCTGAACATATACGCGATATGCGCAGCGGCATAGTTGCCGTCACAGGTAATGAATTTCTTTTGCTTAGTCATCTCTTTTCGAAAAATTTTTATGTTAAGCTTGGTTTAATGTGGTCGTTATCCGAACGTTGCGCAAACAGGAAACAAAGGTAGCATTTTTTCCGAAAATTCCATCCTGTTGTTTGCAAATTAACGCATTGCAAAAACAGGAAAGAGAGACCGCCTGTTGCCGCGATCTCTCCCCTGCGTTATCGGTTACGGCCCGGGCCGTTTAGTTGGTGGTCGAGTCGCCGGCTGCCGGGGCGGATTGCGCGGGTACATCCGTGGGCATCGGCAGGCCGAAATTCTGGTTGCCTTCCACCGATTGTTGGATTTCGCGTTCGAGGGCGCTCTTGCTACTCGAAATCTTGGCCGAGGGCATCGCCATCGTCGCTATCAGGCTCAGCACGACGATCGACATGGCCAGACCCCAGGTGAATTTTTCGAGGAAGTCCGAAGTTTGACGCACCCCCATCACTTGGTTCGACGCGCCGAAATTGGCCGCCATACCGCTTTTGGGGTTCTGGGCCAACACGGTCAGGATGATCAGTACGCTCGCGATCAGAATCAACACAATGCAAAAAATATACATCTTGTTATTTATTAAATGTTTACAATTATTTCCCTTGTTCGATTTCGGTTAAAATCCCGGCAAAGTAAACACTTTTTTCGGGAAATTTCAAACTTAATTTGCGATATGTCGCTTTCGACTCTTCGACGAGGCCTTGTTTGCGGTAAATTTCGGCAAGCGATTCGCTCACAAGGTCATCGTCGGAGACGACAGCCGGAGCCGCCTCCCCGGGCGCCGCAAACGATTCGTCGGGCACAATCCGGTGGCTGTCGGAAGCGAGAAACGTTTCGATGATCGAAAAACTGCTTTGGCGCTGCAACTTTTTGAAATCCGGGTTCTCCAACATCCAATCCGAAGCGGGATACGCCGCCAGATGCAGGGCGATCGATCTCCGCATCCGGTCGCTGTCGGCCGTCCGGCCGCATCGCAGGCAGAGGCTCATCAGCAATATTTTTCCAGGAATGAACCACGGGTAATCCGCCACCGTCCGTTCCAGTTCCGGAAGGTCGTCCGCCGAGGCTTGCGTCCAGTTGTCGATCAGTGTCAGGAAATCCATTACCAAGTCGATGTTGCGGCGTTAAAGATATCTTCGACCAACATTTCGCACAACTCGGGAATCAGCGTCGGTTCGACGTCGGTCAGCAATTGCGTGGTCGGATACTCCGTAAACGCGGTAAACGTGCGGTCGAAATTGTATTGTGGCTGCAGGCGGTTGGAAAATTTCACCTTCACGGTGATTGTCAGCTTGTTGCGAATCGAATATTCATCGGCGCTGATCGCCGATGGAGCGGTCGTGTAACCGATAACCTCGCCCTCGAAGGCCATATCGCCAAGCTCGCCGCGCACCAATTGCAACTTGGTCTGACGGGCAAAACGATCCTGGAGGGCGTCGGTGAGCGTAGAACTCAGTGTCGGCGCCACCAACGTGGCGCTGTTCGGGAAGAAAGGAATCGACACCGTCTTGATCGCCGGGTCGATCGCACCTTGTCTGAAACCATACGTGACCCTGCACGCCGGAAGCAGCACCAACAGCAACAGTGCCGCACCGGCAACGGCCCACAGGCCGGTCGTCTTTGTCATCTCATCCATTTATGTCGTTTCCGTTTCATCGATGCCCAACTCCTTGAGCTTGCGGTAAAGCGTGCGTTCCGAGATAAAGAGGTCTTTGGCCGCCTCCCTGCGTTTGCCGCCGTGGTGTTTCAGGGCTTTCAATATTTGTTCGCGTTGGGCCTTTTCTTTCGTCATGGCTTCTGCCGGGGCATCGTCGGTCACGTCCTCGGTTTCTGCAAATTCCGGCGCCGGCGGGGTATAATAAGCCGGGGATGTAGGCAACGCGTAATTCGGATTAAAGCCGTCCGGTTTCGTGTCATACTTCTTGCCCGAGGCCAAGTCGACGATCAGCCGTTTCAGGTCGTGGATCTCACCCCGCATATCGAACAGCACCTTATAAAGCAAATCGCGGTCGCTCCCGCGGTACTGGTCTTCCGGGTTGCCCCGATAGATCGCCGGGACATTCGAGCGTGTTACGTCGGGCAGGTACTTTTTGAGGATATCGGCCGTGATCATACGAGCTTCCTCGATAGCCGAAATCTGCTCGGCCACGTTCTTCAACTGGCGCACGTTGCCCGGCCATGCATAGCTTTCGAGCATCTGCCGCGCACCGTCGTCGAGCGTGATTACCGGCATCCTGTACTGTTGGGCTATGTCCGTCGCAAATTTCCGGAACAGCAGGTGGATATCCTCTTTGCGCTTGCGCATCTCCGGAACCACGATCGGCACCGTGTTCAAACGATAATAGAGGTCCTCGCGGAATTTCCCGTCGCCGATGGCCTGCATCAGGTCAAGGTTCGTGGCGGCCACCACCCGCACATTGGTCTTCTGGATTTTCGACGAGCCGACTTTGATAAATTCGCCCGTCTGCAGTACGCGCAACAAACGCACCTGCGTGGTCAACGGCAACTCGGCCACCTCGTCCAAAAAGATCGTCCCGCCGTCGGCCACCTCGAAATATCCCTTCCGGGCCTCGAAAGCCCCCGTGAACGACCCTTTCTCGTGCCCGAACAACTCGGAATCGATCGTCCCCTCCGGAATCGCGCCGCAGTTGACCGCAATGTAGGTATTGTGTTTGCGCGGACTACAGGCATGGATGATTTGCGGAAAAAACTCCTTCCCCACCCCGCTCTCGCCCGTGATCAGCACCGACAGATCGGTCGGTGCCACACGCAAAGCGACCTCCAGGGCATGGTTCATCCCCGGATTATTCCCGATGATCCCGAAACGTTGTTTTATCGGCTGAATATCCATCTCACTCAATTAATCTCCAAAGATAACACTTTTTCCGATTGAAATAAAACGGGAGTCAGAATTTTTTGTCGGGATTCAGGCGTTGGTACATGTATTCGTCGAGTTGTCCCTCGCGGGTTCGGAGCCATCCTCTTTTGACTCCGCAACGGATGAAGCCGCACTCTTCGAAGAGAGCGATGCTGGGAGCGTTGTCGGCCGCGATATTACACCACACCTGACGCATCCCGAGGACTTCGAAGCAATATTCGCAGAGTTTTCCGACAGCTTCGCGGGCGTAGCCTTTGCAGCGGTCGGCGGGGTCGTAGACGAGGATGCCGATGCCGGCACGCTCCTGATAGGGGTCGAATTCAAAGAGATCGACAGCGCCGACGATGGCACCGTCGGCGAGCGATTCGATGATAAACCGGGTCTGTCGGGTTTGGTAGATGTCGAGGGTCTGGTTCTCAATGAATTGTTTGAGGATATGGCGCGAGAAAGGGGCCAAGGTATGGCTTACGCCCCACAGACCGGGATCGTTCTCCCATCGGTAGAGGTATTCGAGGTCTTCGGGCTCAAGAGTGCGCAGGCGCAGTAATTTTCCGGTCAGCGAGGTCATAAGCGTAGTATTTGTTGCATGGGGAATAGTCTCGAATATACAAAAGAAACGATCCGGAAAACCATCCCCGCCACACCGTCCCGAAAAGACAGGGAGCTTTTTCCAGGCCCCTCCCTCTTTCCCGGTTAACCGGCAACCGGTCAGAGACCGAGTATCTTTTCCCGAATCAACATCGTCACGCCGAACAGCCTCGCATTGTCATCCAACGTGGAAAGGCCGAAACGGGTGTCGCTGTGCACGAGGTTGGCGGCATACTTGTTGACCGCCGATTTGATCGGCAGCATTAGGTAATCGCCCGCCCCGGCCAACAGGCCGCCGACGATGAACAGTTCGGGATTGAAGATATTGAGCAGCATCGCAATGGCGCGGCCCGCCTTCTCACCCATCTCTTCGATCAGCTCGATCGAGAGCACGTCGTCGTTTTTGGCCGCTTCGATAATGTCCTTGGCGTAGATCGGTTCGCCCTGCTCGCAGCGTTTCGAGAGACTCGTCGTGTATCCGGCCCGAATGCGTTCTTCCATGATCCGTTCGAGGGCAATGCCGGATACCTCAGTTTCGAGGCATCCCTTCTTGCCACACTGGCAGATGATATCGTTTTCAAAGAGCGGGATGTGGCCGAATTCGCCGGCGAAACCCGATTTCCCGTAGTAGAGCTTGCCGTCAACGATGATGCCGGCGGCCAACCCGTAGGATATGTAAAAGTAGATCATATTCGAAGCGCCTTCGGCTTCGAGATTCGCATACTCGGCGTAACAACCGGCCCGGGTGTCGTTTTCAACCAACACCCGGAAACCCGTTCGTCTTTCGATGATCTCGCTCAGCGGGCGGCCGGTGAAGTTGAAATAGTGGTAGCTGTAGCCTGTGTTGGAATTGATACGTCCCGAGAGGCTCACGCCGATACCTAGGATTTTCGTCGGATCGACGTCGGCACCTTCGATGTAGGCGCTGATACGGGTGCAGAGCTCGTCCAGGCAAACCTCGGTATTGACCAACTCGAAAGGCTCATGGCTTTTGATGTCGATCACGTTGTTTCTCAGGTCGGTCACCACAAAACTGATGTGGTGGTGACACACATCGACCCCCACGAAGCAGATCGACGATTGGGCCAGACCGTAAAGGTTGGGCCGCCGGCCGCCACTGGTTTCGATCTTGCCGTAATCGACAATGATCTTGTCCGCAATTAATTCGAAAACAAATTTGGTCACCGTGGGAATACTGGTGTTGAGTTCGGCCGCCAGGTCGGATAGCGTACACGCCTCGTTTACAGCAAGAAAGGTGATGATCCTCCGCTTATAAAGCAGACTTTTTTGCTGTACTCCCCGAAGTGGACTCTTACTGAAGTCATTCAGGTAATACGCAATTGTTTTCATGTCTATTTTTTGGTCACACATACCTCTCACGGATCATTTCACAAATATAGCGAAAGACCTCGTAAAAACGGCAGAATATGGATAAAATGAGTTAAATGTTTGTGATTAAGGTCTATTCTGCACGTTGTTCGGTGTTCTTCTTCGAATTAAAATTACCCTAAATGGAAGAATAAAGAGGTAGCCATGCTTTCCGAAATCATACTTGCCACGACAGCCATTCTTTGTCCCCTCGTAGTTTTTGGAGTTTTGACCGCACGATGCTTGTCCTCTGCGGACAACGGGCAGAGAGGATGGCGTATATGTCAAAAATCAGAATGCCTTACAAATAAATCCACTATTATAATAACATTATTCCGCTTCAATCGGGCAAAAAACCGCATTCGGCGATAGTCGATTTTGCGTTCTCCGACTGCAACCATTCGTATAGCTTGTAGGCCATCGAACCCGGATCGAGATCGGAGCGTATCGCCACATGTACCTGCGAAACGAAGGGATACGTACCGTCCCGCACCGTGCGCTCGCTCGGGAAGACGCCGTTCACCGCGATCCTCGGCACCTCGCTGTCGGGCCTCCGCGCGATCACCTCCTTGTAGTTGTCGAACGTGTAGCAGAATCCCTCCTCGTAGGCCAACACTTCCCGAAAGACATGCCACATCATCCATACCGTGGCTTCGGGAAACTCGGCGGATTCCCTGCCGTCCATCACGAGGGTTCGGAATATCTCCTCGCTGCCCGAATTGCGCGGGCGCGTGAAGACCTCTATCGGCGCGTCGCGCCAACCCGCCTGCGACCAGTTCGTGATTTCGCCCGTGTAGATTTTTTGGATCTGTTCGACGGTCAGCGATTTCACGGGGTTGTTTTTGTTCTTGATGAAGACGAAGGCGTCCGACGCGACGGGCGTTTCGAGGAGCGTGACGCCGACCTCCCCGGCGTGCGCCTTCTCGTCGGGCGAGAGGGTGCGGTGGGTGAGGATGATGTCGGCCTCGCCGTCGATCAGGTGCATGAACGCCTCGTGAGTGTTGGAGGTCGCGGCGTTCATGAACTCCTCCCTGTACCGTTCGGGGATGTCCTCCTCACGTGGGGACACGAACCACTCGCCGGGCCCCTCCCACGGGTCGGTGTCCCAATCGTAGCGCACGCCCAACAGTTTGTAGGTGGCCATCTGTATCAGTGCCCGCGCCGAGGTCGAGCCGTCGATCTTCGGATAGTTCTCGAACGAGATGCCTTCGACGCCGACGAAATTTTCTTCCTCCGGCCCTTCTTTTTGGCAGGCCGTGAAAACAGCCGCTATGGATATGGTGAGTACAGCAAGTTTAATCCTATGTATCATCATAATCAAGGTTATCGTTTGACATTTTATCTCGCCGCAAAGATAGCAAAAAGTGACGATAATGAAAGCCTACTCCCCCGGATTGCCGAACCGCATCCTGCCTACAAAGGCCCGTTTTCTTCCCCACAAGGGCAAGCATTTCCCGCGAGAGCGAGAAGAATCGACAAAAAGATGATTCGCCGACCGCGATACAAGTTGGACGGCAAACCTATTTTGCCCGAAAAAACAGTTGCAGGGGCACCCCTGAAAAATCCCAATGCGCACGGATCTTATTTTCCAGGAAACGGCGATACGGATCCCGGATGTATTGCGGCAGATTGGCAAAAAACGCAAACGACGGCGTCGGCGAGGGCAACATCGACACATACTTGATACGGACATACTTACCTTTAATCGCGGGCGGCGGCGTTTCCTCGATGATCGGCAACAGGAAATCGTTGAGTTCCGAGGTTTTTACGACACGCTTGCGCGAGTGATACACACGGATGGCGATCTGCAACACATCCATGATGCGCTGCTTGTTCAACACCGAAGTGAAAATGACGGGCACATCGGAGAACGGGGCCAACTTGCGTTTGATGTTTTCCGTAAAGTCGCGCATCGTATTGGTCTCTTTCTCAACGAGGTCCCACTTGTTGACGACGATCACGCAACCCTTTTTGTTTTTGACCATCAAACCGAAAATATTCATGTCCTGCGACTCGACCCCTTGCGTGGCATCGAGCATCAGCACGCACACATCCGACGTTTCGATCGAACGGATCGAGCGTAGCACCGAGTAAAATTCGAGGTCTTCGGTCACTTTGGTCTTTTTGCGCAACCCGGCGGTGTCGATCAGGTAAAAATCGAGTCCGAATTTGTTGTAGCGCGAAAGTACCGAGTCGCGGGTCGTGCCGGCAATCGCGGTGACGATGTTGCGCTCCTCGCCCAACAGGGCATTGGTGAGCGAGGATTTGCCGACATTGGGGCGGCCGATAATGGCGATCCTGGGCAGGTCGAGTTCGTCGGGCGACGGTTTCTCGTCGGGCAGGGCGGCTATAAGGTCGTCCATCAATTCCCCCGTGCCGCTGCCGCTCATCGCGGCGATCGGATAAGGATCGCCCAAGCCGAGGCCGTAGAATTCGTGGGTACCGTAAAGTTGGTCGTTGTTGTCGATCTTATTGACAACAAGGAAGATTTTTTTCTTGCTTCGGCGCAGTTTGTCGGCCATCATCCCGTCGAGGTCGGTGATTCCGGTGGACACTTCGACCAGGAACAGGATCACGTCGGCCTCATCCAACGCCAGGTCGACCTGCTTACGGATCTCTTCCTCGAAAACGTCGTCCGAGCCGACAACGTAACCGCCGGTGTCGATCACCGAAAATTCACGGCCGTTCCAGTCCGTCTTGCCGTAGTGGCGGTCGCGGGTGGTGCCGGCGATGTCGTCGACGATCGCCTTGCGCATCCCGACCAAACGGTTAAAAAGAGTGCTTTTGCCGACGTTGGGGCGGCCTACGATGGCTACGATGCTCATAACTGCATTGGTTTTAGGGCGGCAAAGGTACGGTTTTCCGGGAAAATGCAAAAACCGGACGCTACGCGGACGGGTTAATTACCTTTCAGGCGGGCGATCAGTTCGCGGGCGGTCTGCTGTACGGCTTCGGTTTCGCGGGTGAGTTTTTCGACTAACGGATGTTTCTCGAAACTCCCCCGAACAGCCTGAAAATCAAAATCCCGGATAGTTTCATCGCCGTCAGCGCCGAAGGGGATCAGCGTCGGCCCCGAAAATTCCTTTCGGGCGTCGGCGAGGGTCAGTTCATTCAGAAAACTGACGGCACGGGCCCACCGATCAATCGCATCGACCAGTTGCGGCGTGTCGATCTGCGCGCTGTCGCCGGCGATCAGGCGGCGGACATAGGTCCATTCCCACTCTGAAAAATTTTCATGGAGGGCGGTCATCTTTTGCTGCAATGACGCCGACGAGGCAATGGCGCCGCTTTCCACCTTGGCGGCCAGGGCTTCGACCTCCTGCAACGGGGCAATGAGTCCGGCCACGTCGATCCACGGCCCGTCGATCGGCAGGGCCGGGGCAGCGGGGATTTTCCCGGACAGGACTCTTGTTACCAGTATATCGCCGACATAACGGTCGACAGCGTTTTTATAAACGTTCGACATTTTCGAAATACCACCTGTTTTGATCCTGACGCCGTGGCCGATGACTTCGGCCCCGCGGCCTTCGAACGATTCGAGCAGGGTTGCGGCGCGGCGGATTTTTTCGATCAGCGGAGGCGTCCAAGGCGAGATGCGCAACAGGTCGCGTTTTTCGCCCGTGCGGCGGTCGCGTGCGGCCCATTTCTCGATGTCGCGCACCGTGCCGGCGGCAGCCAGGTTGGCGGCCGGAAGCAGCAGCGAGCCTTCGGACGTTTCGATCAGGTACGAGAACGGAAACGCACCGGTGTCGGGATGGTTGTAATGGCGTCCCTTGACCACCGTGAACGCGCCGATTCGGGCCGGGAAGAGGATATAGGAGCCGCTGGCCGTCTTACAACCGCGCTCCATCAACCCCTGGTGTACCGGACCGAGGCGGTACATGTGGTTGCTCATGTTGGTGCCGCTACCCGCATTGTAGAATGAGAACCGGCCGCCGACCAACAGCGATGACTTGTGGTGCGTGACGGTGTGAGGCCCGGCAAA
>JAITVB010000153.1 GCA_031286025.1 Rikenellaceae bacterium | reverse complement strand
TTCCGTGCTCAGGCCAAAGCGCAGATGCAACAGGTAGACCGTTTCCGGGCCGAAGTTGACGGTTTCGACCGAGGTGATCGGCGCGCGCAACTGGTACTCGCAGGCCAGACCGCCGCCTTGCAGGATGACCAACATCGCTTCGACCGTTTCCTGGATGTTCACCGGGAATTGGTCGGTGTCCCAACCGTTCTGCACATCACCGCGGTTGGCGTCGATCGAGCCCAACATCCCGGCGTCGACGGCGCATTGCAATTCGTGTTCGAACGTGTGGCCGGCCAACGTGGCGTGGTTTACCTCGATATTCAGTTTGAAATCCCCGTCCAAGCCGTAGTGGCGCAGGAAACCGATCACCGTTTCGGCATCGACGTCATACTGATGCTTGGTCGGTTCCATCGGCTTGGGTTCGATGAAGAACGTGCCCTTGAAGCCCTGCTTGCGGGCATAGTCGCGGGCCATGGTCAGCATCCGGGCCAGATGGTCTTTTTCACGCTTCATATCGGTGTTCAGCAGTGACATGTAGCCTTCGCGGCCGCCCCAGAAGACGTAGTTTTCGCCGCCGAGGGCAATCGTGGCGTCGATCGCGTTTTTGATCTGCGTACCGGCCCAGGCCACCGCCTGGAAATCGGGATTCGTAGCCGCCCCGTTCATATAGCGCGGGTTACCGAAAACGTTGGCCGTGCCCCAGAGGAGTTTCACACCCGTTGCGGCTTGTTTCTGCCTGGCATAGGCTACGATCACGGCCAGGTTCTTTTCGTATTCGGTCAACGAAGCGCCTTCCGAAATGAGGTCGATGTCGTGGAAACAATAGTAGGGCGCACCGATCTTTACGATAAATTCGAACGCTGCGTCCATCTTGGCTTTGGCTCGTTCTACCGGATCGGCGATCCTCAGCCACGGATAGAAATGGGTCGGACCGCCGAACGGATCGCCGCCATCGCCACAGAACGAATGCCAATAGGCGATCGCAAAGCGCAGCTGTTCTTTCATTGTTTTGCCGCCGACGACGCGGTTTTCATCATACCAACGAAAAGCCATCGGATTTTTCGAATCGGGGCCTTCATACCTGATCTTGTCGATCTCTGAAAATAATGTACTCATAATCAATTTATATTAAGTTTGTTCTCAAGTTCTTTCTTCCAATCGGCATAAGCGGCTTCGAGCGACGGACGCAGAGCGGGATTGGGTTCGACCACGTCCACTTTTTCGAGCGAGGCGAACGCTTCTTCGCGGTTCCTGAAGAAACCCGCGCCGAGGGCCGCTCCACGGGCCGCGCCGAGAGCGCCGTCCGTATTAAAAAGTTCGATCCGCGCACCGCTGATCGAGGCCAACGTATTGCGGAAAACAGGGCTGAGGAACAGGTTGGCGCGTCCGGCCCGGATCAGGCGGGGTTCGATGCCCGTTTCGCGCATAATCTCCATCCCGTAATGGAAAGCGAAAGCGATGCCTTCCTGTGTGGCCCGCAACAGGTGGGCGCGCGTGTGGCGGTTAAGATCGAGATCGAGCGCCGCGGCACCCGTAAACCGGTTGCCTAGCATCCGCTCGGCTCCGTTGCCGAAAGGCAGCATCCGCACGCCGTCGCTCCCGGCCGGAATGGTTTCGCACAAGGCGTTGATCTCGTCATAAGTAAGGTCGGGGGCCGCCGTGCGCTTCATCCAGGCGTTGAGGATACCCGTGCCGTTGATGCACAGCAACACTCCGTAACGCGGCGCGGCGGCAGTGTGGCTCACGTGCAGGAACGCGTTGACACGCGATTGCGGGTCGGGCCGCCGTTGGTCGGTTACCCCGTAAACGACACCCGAGGTGCCACCCGTAGCCGCCACTTCGCCCGGCTCCATCACATTGAGCGAGAAAGCGTTGTTCGGTTGGTCGCCTGCACGATAAGCGATCGGCGTACCCGTTGGGATCCCGAACAGGCGTTCGGTGTCGGCGTTCGTGCGCGCCTGGATGCCGATCGAAGGCAGGTAGTCGGGGATCGTTTCAGGATCGATTCCGTAGTGGTCTACGATAAACCGGGCCACACCGTTCGCCGAGAAATCCCACAGGATTTGCTCCGAGAGGCCGCTGTCGGTCGTCGACAGCTCGCTTGAAAGTTTATATGTGATATAATCACCCGGAAGAACAAACTTCCATATCTTTTTGAACACGTCGGGCTCATTCTCCTTGACCCAGGCCAGTTTCGACGCCGTGAAGTTTCCCGGCGAATTGAGTGTGCGCGACAGGCATTTTTCCATGCCGGCCGCCTCGAAAGCACGCGCCCCGATCTCGACCGCCCGGCTGTCGCACCAGATGATCGACGGACGCAGCGGATTGCTTTCGCGGTCGAGGCACACCAACCCATGCATCTGATAAGTGATCCCGATCGCCCCGATCTCGGCCGGTTTGACGCCGCCGTCTTCGAACAACTTGCGGATGCAGATCGAAACATGCTCCCACCACATCGCCGGATCCTGCTCGGCCCAACCCGTACGCGGGGCCGAGATCGGCAGTTCGGTGGCGGGCGAAGTGTACGACCGCAGGCAAGCGCCCGTGTCGGTGTCGAGGATGGCCGCTTTTACGGACGAGCTGCCGATGTCGATTCCCAGTGATTTCATAGGATCTATCCTTGCCAATTAATGAAGTTGAGTTTCGTTTTGCGCCGCGCCTCGCGTTCGAAGCGCGATTTGTTGAATTGGTAAAAACGGGCCGGTTTGTGGGCTACGCCATGCTCCTTTTCGTCCAACGCTTCGAGGTAACCGGAAGAAAGAAGCTTTTTGCGAAAATTACGGTTGTCGACCTCGACGCCCAGAATCGCTTCGTAGAGCATTTGCAGTTGGCGGATCGTAAACCGCCGGGGCAACAGTTCGAAAGCGATCGGCTCGTTGACCAACTGCTTGTTGAGCGTTTCGAGCGCCCTCATCAGGATCGACTTGTGGTCGAGGGCCAATTTGCGGATCGACTGCACGTCATGCCACTCACCGTGGTTTGCCTCGCACAGGGCGGCCATCTTCGGGGTGAGTTTCACCAACGAATAATAGGCTACGGTGACTATGCGCCGCGCCTCGACCCGGTAGGTTTCGTTCAACCACTCCATGCTGCGGGAGTCGATCCGGTCAGGGTTCGAAAAAACATGAAGCTGTTTAAGGTAAATGTTGTTCGTGTCGATGATTTCACCCAGGATACGATAAGCCGACTGGGTGAGGTCCTCGTCATCGAAGATCAGGCTGCCGGGCAGTTTGCAGTCTTGTCTTTCGACCAATCGGCCATCCGACCCCGCCTCCTTGAAACGGCGCGGCACAAGCAATACCTTGAGCAGGTTTCCGTCAAAACCGAAAACCACGCAATCGACCGAAATCGGGGAATACGTTGCCGGTGTCATAGGCCGAACGTTGTTCGTGGGAATGTGTTTCGATCAAAATTAGGAAAAATCAACGGGAAAAACAAAGTTACGGAATTTTATACGCTAACTATCTGTTTTCGGTTTCCGCATCAGCTTTGTTTTCAAAGAATTCAGACATCCCGAAAACATCCGGAGATTGCCGAAAG
>JAITVB010000104.1 GCA_031286025.1 Rikenellaceae bacterium | reverse complement strand
ATAAACAGGGCAAAGCCGCCGAAGCCAACGCCGCCAAAGGACGCAATGCGTTACTGAAGGACACCTCGAAACAACTGGAGGAAAAACTGGCTGCCACTGAAGCCGAGCTCAATGCAGTGGTCGTTACCCTGCCTAACCTGCCCCACACCTCTGTACCCTTCGGTAAAACGGCCGAGGACAACCAAGTGGTACGCAGCGGCGGCGACATCCCGACTCTCGCGACCGATGCTCTGCCCCATTGGGAATTGGCCAGGAAATACGATATCATCGACTTCGAGTTGGGGGTAAAAATAACCGGCGCCGGATTTCCCGTATACAAAGGCATGGGCGCTAAGCTGCAACGTGCATTGATCGCTTATTTCCTCGAAAAAAATACGGAGGCCGGTTACCTCGAAGTGCAACCGCCCCTGATGGTCAACGAAACCTCGGGCTTCGGCACCGGCAACCTGCCCGACAAAGAGGGCCAGATGTATCACGCCGCGGTCGACAATTTTTATTTGATCCCGACGGCCGAGGTGCCTGTGACCAATATCTACCGCGACGTGATCCTTGACGAAAAGGATTTCCCGGTGCGGCTGACGGCCTACACGCCTTGCTTCCGCCGTGAAGCGGGCTCGTATGGTAAAGATGTGCGCGGCCTCAACCGTCTGCATCAGTTCGACAAGGTGGAGATCGTGCGTCTTGAAAGTCCGGAACGCTCTTATGCGGCACTCGAAGAGATGGTGGCGCACGTCGAAAACATCGTCAAAGAATTGGGCCTGCCTTACCGCATCCTGCGCCTTTGCGGGGGCGATATGAGCTTTACCTCGGCGCTGACCTATGACTTCGAGGTTTATTCGGCCGCTCAGGGACGTTGGTTGGAAGTGTCGTCGGTGTCGAATTTCGAATCGTTTCAAGCCAATCGCCTTAAGTTGCGTTACCGCGACGCTGACCGCAAAACCCAGTTGACTCATACGCTCAACGGCAGCTCGTTGGCTCTGCCCCGCATTGTGGCCGCACTGCTCGAAAACAACCAAACCCCCGAAGGGATCCGCATCCCTGAGGTGCTGCGGGCCTATACCCGCTTCGAGGCGATCAAATGACCGAAAGAGGTTTTAAAAATTTATGACACGATTGACCTTGTTTTGCAAAAAACTGGCTGAAGCCAAGTGGTTCGAGCTACTGATCGTCGGCATCATCCTGCTCAACTGCGTGCTGATCGGGGCGGAAACTTACGTCCACCATCACTGGATCAGGATCACGCAAAGCATTGTCCTCTCGATCTTCACCTTCGAGATCGTCGTCCGCCTCATTGCGAGCGGCAGCCTCAAATCGTTTTTCCGGTCGGGGTGGAACAATTTCGACCTGTGGTTGGTGGCGATCAGCTATGTGCCCGAGGCGCTGTTCAGCAATGTCTCGTTGGTGATGGTGCTGCGCGTGTTGCGTGTGTTCAGGGTACTGCGCCTGCTGCGCACATCGCCCGAGATCAAGTTGATCGTGTCGGTGCTCACCAAATCGTTCAGCGCGTTGTTTTACAACGGGGTGTTTTTCTTCATCTTCCTGTACCTGTTTTCGATCATCGGGATTTCATTGTTCCGGCTGCCCGATTACAATAGTCTTGATAATGCGGGAAAGGCGGATTACGAGCGGTTGATGGCCGAGGCGCCCAATGCGCCGGTTTGTTCGCCCGAGCCTTACGGGACGTTGGGCGAATCGATGTTTACGCTGTTTCGCACGCTGACGGGCGAGGACTGGACCGACCTGCGGTATAACCTGCTCAAGGCGAGCGAATATGGGCTGATCCAGACGAACTCGGTGGCGATCACCACGTTCCATGTGGTGTGGTTTATTTTGTCGGCGTTTTTGTTATTGAACCTGGTAGTGGGTGCGATTGTGAATAATTATCAGGTGATTATGGAAGAGACGCGGCAGAAGAAGCGGTTGTCCGAGGCGAGCCTCGACGGTGAAAATTAACCATAAAGTAAGTCAGGAGAAACGAAGTTTTTCAGAAAATTTTTACGTCGCTTTTGTGCAAAAAGCGGCGGTTCCCTCAAACAGAGCGGCGGAAGTAAAAAACTTCCGCCGCTCTGTTTAACCAACCGGCACTACTCCATAGTCAGAATGATCGCATCAATAACCGGGTTTGCCGAGCAGGGCGAACATATTTTTCTTGTACGCCTCCACACCCGGTTGGTCGAACGGATTCACCCCGAGGGCGTACCCACTGATCCCGCAAGCATTTTCGAAAAAGTACAGCAGCGCTCCGATCGTGTATGCGTCGATGCGCGGCAACTCGATCCGCAGATTCGGCACTCCGCCGTCGACGTGGGCCATCGCCGTCCCTTCCTCGGCCTTGTGGTTGATTTCGGTCAGGCTCTTTCCGACGAGGAAATTCAGACCGTCGAGGTTGGCCGGATCGGGCTCGACCATCACGCTGTGGCTCGATTTCTCGACGTGGATCACCGTTTCGAACAGCATCCGCTCGCCTTCCTGAATATATTGCCCCATCGAGTGCAGATCGGCCGTCAGTGTCACGCTCGCCGGGAAAATTCCCTTGCCCTCCTTTCCTTCGCTCTCACCGTAAAGTTGTTTCCACCATTCGGCAATATATTGCAGTTTAGGCTCGTAGCTTGCCAGGATTTCTACCTTTCTGCCCTTGCGGTACAAGGCGTTTCGGGCAGCGGCATACTGCATCGCCGGATTCGCTTCGAACGGCGCGTCCGGACAAGTCGCCTTCTCCATATCGACCGCCCCGCGCACGAGATCGCGAATGTCGATTCCCGCCGCCGCCAACGGCAGCAAGCCCACCGGGGTCAGCACCGAGAAGCGGCCGCCAACGTCATCCGGAATCACAAATGTCTTGTATCCCTCCTGCGTAGCGAGCGTGCGCAACGCCCCGCGGTTGGCATCGGTCACGGCCACGATGCGTTTGGCGGCTTCGGCCTTGCCGTAACGCGCCTCGATCTCGGCCTTGAAAATGCGGAAAGCGATCGCCGGCTCGGTTGTCGTGCCCGATTTCGAAATCACCACAACCGCGATCGAGCGGTTCTTCAGCACGTCGAGCAACTCGCACATGTAGTCCTCACTGAGGTTTTGTCCGGCGAACAACACGAGCGGCGCCGTGCGTTGCGCCTTCAGCATTTCGAATGAATCGGAAAGCGCCTCGATCACCGATTTGGCCCCCAGGTAGGACCCTCCGATGCCAATCACCACCACCACCTCGGCCAACGAGGCCAGGCCGTGGGCCGCGTCCTGTATCTCTTCGACCTGCGAAGCCGTGATCGACGAGGGCAGGCCGACCCACCCCAGAAAATCGTTTCCCTTACCGGTCTTGTCGTGCAACATCCGGTTGTAGCGTTCCATTTCGGGTTTCAATGCGGAGATCTCCGCCGGGGATATGAAACCAAGCGTCCTGCTTAAATTGAGTTTCAACGTTTCCATGCTCTTTTCCGGTTTTAGATTAAGTGTTGGGTCAACGCCGCAATGGTCGCGGCGGGAACCGCCTTTTCGTACAGGATTTTGTAGACGGCGGCGGCGATGGGCATGCCGATCTTATGACGTTCGTTGATGTGTGCGATACAGGCCGAGGCGTAATACCCCTCGGCGATCTGGCTCATTTCGATCTGGGCCGTTTTGACCGAATACCCCTTGCCGATCATCTGGCCAAAAGTGCGGTTGCGGCTGAATTGCGAATAGGAAGTCACCAACAGGTCGCCCAGGTAGGCCGAGGCGGTGATGTCGCGGCCGCAGGGATAGGTTTCGGTCATGAACCGCGACATCTCCATCGCGGCATTGGCGATCAGCACCGCCTGAAAATTGTCCCCGTAGCCCAGGCCCTGGCAAATGCCGGCGGCGATGGCATAGATGTTCTTGAGCACGGCGGCATACTCGGCTCCGTAGATGTCGGTCGAACAACTCACGTTGATGTAGTCTGTCCGGAATTTCTCGGACAACACACAGGCATTGTTCATGCTCTTGCACACAAGGGTCAGATACGAAAGCTTTTCAAGGGCTACCTCTTCGGAGTGGCAGGGCCCGGAAATGATCCCGATCTGGTCATAGGGCAACGTGTAAGCCCGGTGCAGATATTCGGCCACCGTGACGTAATCGCCGGGGATGATTCCCTTGATCGCCGACACGACAAATTTGTCTTTCAACGGTATGGTCAGTGGTGCCAACACCTCTTTCAGAAAGGCCGACGGCACGGCGAGGATCACCACGTCGGCCTCCCCGACCACCTGATTCAGATCGGTCGACATCCGCAGCCGCGAAGGCGTGAAATGGACGTCGCGCAGGTAACGCGGGTTGGTTTCGTTCTTTTTGATATATTGCAACACTTCGGGGTCGCGGATAAACCACCCTGCACGCTTCTCGTTTTCGAGTAGGATTTTGACCAGGGCAGTCGCCCAACTTCCGTAGCCGATTACGGCACAGCGCGCGTGTTTATCGATCGTGTAGCTCATGTCAATCGCAGGAATATAATAAACAAATATAAAAATTTCGGTTGAAAAACCCGTGAATATATTGAACGACCTCGAAAAAAACGGCAGAATACGGATAATCGAAGGTTGTTCTCAATTGTCACGGCGTTTCCAATCTTTTCAAAGTTTCCAGTGAAAAAAGAGAGCCGATCCGCCGGACGGTGGTGTCGAGATGTAGCAGAAAGGCTGCCCGAAATCATTCTTTCGAGCGGCCTTTCAATGAAACCTTAAAGCGAATACCCCCTCATGCGAAATCGGACTGATTTCGAGAACGGGGTTTCCGTTAAGATTTATTCGGTATCTTCGGGGCGTTTTTTTTCGTGTTCGGCCCGGCGGTTTTTGCTGCCGTTTTCGCGGCAGGCTTGGCGGTGGTTTTGGCTTTACTCTTGACTTTTTTCTTGTCGGGGGTCAGGTGCGAG
>JAITVB010000037.1 GCA_031286025.1 Rikenellaceae bacterium | reverse complement strand
TACCCAACTCCACTTCACGTTGGTTGTAAAATTGCATCGTGGCGGGCATGTAGCCCGGCGCGTAATACTTCGTATTGCAGCGTCCGTCGACGCCCAATTGCATACGCAACACATTACGTACCAAATTGAATTCGGCATAGTAGGCGATATAGGCGCTGCCCAGGGGCACCGGCGCCACCTCCGAATCGGAACTCCATTGGGCCAACAGCCGATGGTTGAAATGAAACACCCCGGCCGTGAAATCCTTGCGCAGATAGATGGCCGAGAGGCTCAACGTGCCGCTGTACTGGGCCGGCAGAGCATCGGCCCCGAAATAAACCTTGTTCGTAATCACACTTTGCCATGCGCCGGCCTCCAACCCCGCCGAAGGGATATCCAGGCGGGCCTGCAGGCGGGTTTCGGTCTCTTTCCCGAAGTCGTTGTCCCACACATAGTGGTTCGAGAAATAGTGCTGCGACCAATAATCGGGCGTGCGGCTGTCGACGAAACCGCCCACCGAGAGGGTGATCGGGCGTGACTTGATGTATGCGCTCAAGGCCAACTCGGCATTGAACTTCAAATCCTGGCTCCGGTAGCCGAAGGCATAATATTTCACATCGGCGTTCCACAACAGGTAATTCCGGAATTTTCCCGAAGCGGTGCCGTAAATATAGGCGTTGTCCTTAGTCACGGCCCTTTCCCCATCCACGTATTGCTCGGGCCGGAAATTATAGTAGCGGTGGTATGCGTAGCCCACCCCGCCGTCGATCGTCCCGATGATTCCGTCGCGGTTCCAGGGTTGGATCTGCAGGAACAAGCGGTTATCGAGCAGCATTTCGTTGATCGAGTCGCGGGTCTGCTCCGGATTCAGATACCAATGGTCGTAAAAATAATGCGATTCGGGTTCGCCGATGGTCCCGGAACTCCATTTCGTCCCCCCCTCGGTATCGGTGTAAGTTTTGTGGTAGCGCGTGAAATCGAGCGCATGGCCGAAGAAAACCGCCGGTTTGTCGGCGATCGTAAAATCGTCTTCCGTAATTTTGACAAACGGGATCCCGAAGGTCTGGGTCAGGTAAAAGGTGTTGCCCTTGAAAACGTTGTTTGCATCCGTGAGCCGCATTTTGACGTTCGGCGCCGGGACGATCACCGTGTCGGTCACTTCGCGGCTGTCGATCACCCCGCCGTTCTCGTTCAGGTTGCCCATGTTGTGGATGTAGCCGGCATGGATCGCGTATTTCTTGCCCGTATGCGAAAAGGCGAGCGAGAGGTTTTTGTCCTTCGCTTCCTGGTGGGCGTAAATCCCACGGGTACCGCGATTGAGGTAATCGACGTTGAAGCCTGTCGAGGGCGAAATGTTCTGGGCGTGGAGCACGCGGAGCTGTTCCTCGGCGCGGGCGCTCTGGCCCGACATGTACCAGGTGAGGTGTGTGAAGGGCTTTTTGACGTTGAAGAAACGGGCGTTGGACGGGTTCTTCAGATATGCATTATAAGCATCCGTAAACGAAAAATTCTCGGATGCCGGGCGGTCGAAATAGTTGAGCGGCAGGGCGGCTCCCCCCAAGTTGCCCAAGTAGGCCGAACCGACGCCCTGGCGCAGGAAAGGGTAGTCGACCTCCATCCGGTCGGCGAGCAGCGTGTCGACCGGAACCCGCTGCACAGCGTTACGGCCCATCGCGACGTTCCACGCAAAGATCGTCTGCTTGCGGGTCGAATCGTCGAAAAAATAAGATTCGAGGGGCGATCTGATCCGGTCGGTCGTGTCCTGTGCCTCGTCCCTTTTGAACAGTTTGTCAAAGAGTGCGCCGAGATCCTGCGCCCGGAGCGGGGCCGCACTGCCCGCAAGCACAACGGCCAACAGGGCGATCCGGAAGATCCGGCGTATGTCGGTGACAACAACCTCCATTCGGCTTCTCAATAGTAAAATCGCGGTAAAGGTACGAAAAATTTCCAAAAACCCGCTTTCGAAGCCCCGATACCATATTATCGACCGTGCTTACCACGTCTTGTTGCGGGAACAAAAGAGACGGCCAAAAAGGTCGATTACTGTCGAAAGAATAATGTAAGTAATTATGATCCATGGCAATGCATTTACCTGCAACCACGCAAGCAGCACAACGGCATAGAGCAGGAAAGCGTAGCGCAACGCATTGTCTTTCAGCGAAAAATTTTTGAATTTGAATGAAAACATTCGTATTTCGCTCACCAACAACAGCGAAAGCGACACCGCGAGGGCTGCCAAACCGATCGCATCGTGGGCCAACGCGCCGATCCAGGGATCGCTCCCGCGCACGGCGACAAAGCCGACCGAGGCGATCAGCAAAGCGTTGGCCGGGGTCGGGAAACCGATAAACTCGTCGCCCTGGCGCGTGTCGATATTGAATTTAGCCAACCGCAGCGCCGAGAATAACGCCACCAGGAACGCCACGCAGGCTACCCCTCCGGGCAAATCCGGAAAATCCTGCAACATGGCGAACAGGATCATCGCCGGAGCCACACCGAAACTCACCATGTCGGCCAACGAGTCAAGCTGCTTACCCACTTCGGAGTAGGACCGGAGCGTCCGCGCGGTAAATCCGTCAAGGAAATCGCACACGGCAGCAAAAGCAATCCACCAGAACGCCTCGGGCGGGTTGTGGTCGAGAGCGGCCACAACGGCCAGGCATCCTGCCAACAGGTTGAGCAGGGTAATGACATTCGGTATCGTAAAAAGTCTGATTTTCATGGCAGGTTGTTTTGGGACGGTGTCTGCACAAATCGTTCTCCAACGGGAACAAACTTCGGTAAAGATACACCTTTTTGCAACAAATTTTTGAAAAAATCACCCAAGTACACGGCCCGGCAGATTTCGGCGCCGGAAATTTTGCAGTGTGCCGGATTGCGTTTATCTTTGGTGGATAAAAACGGATTTTCCATGGAAAAAAACCATCGCTATGCCGTGATCATGGCAGGCGGCATCGGCAGCCGGTTCTGGCCAGTGAGCAAAACGAGCCGCCCGAAGCAATTCCTCGATATCCTCGGTACAGGCAAATCATTCATCCGCCACACTTTCGAGCGTTTCTCGAAAGTGATTCCGGCGGAAAATTTTTTAGTGGTTACCAATACCCGCTACCGGCCGATGGTGCTCGAACACCTGCCCGAACTGCGTGAAGAGCAGGTGCTGTGCGAGCCCTTGAGCCGCAACACCGCTCCGTGCGTGGCCTATGCCGCCCGCCACATCCACGCGATCGACCCCGCGGCGACAATGGTCGTCACCCCGTCGGACCACCTGATTCTCAACGAAAACGAATTCTCGGAAGTGATTACCGAAGGGCTTGGCTTTGCCGAGTCGCACGATGCGTTGGTAACCATCGGGATCCAACCTGGCCGTCCCGACACGGGATACGGCTATATTCAGATCGACACCGGCAAGAAAGACGGCTCGTTCTGTAAAGTAAAGACATTCACCGAGAAACCGACCCTCGACGTGGCCAAAATGTTTGTCGAAAGCGGCGAATTTTTCTGGAATGCAGGTATCTTCATCTGGCGGACGGAGAAAATCCTGCGCGAGTTCGAAAAATACCTGCCCGAGGTGGCACAGATCTTCGCCTCGATTGCCGGCGCCTATAACACTCCGGACGAACAGGCGGCGATCGACCACATCTATCCCGAGTGCCGCAACGTGTCGATCGACTACGGGATCATGGAAAAATCGGCCGACACGTACGTCCGTTGCAGCGATTTCGGATGGTCGGACATCGGCACCTGGGGGTCGCTTTACACCCACCGCCCAAAGGATGTGGACGACAACGCCATTACGGGTGAGGCGATCGCCTACGATACCCGCGGGTGCTTGATCAGTATCCCCGAAGGAAAGGTGGGCGTGGTCAAAGGGCTCGAAGAATATATCGTGGTAGCGAGCGAGGACTCATTGCTGATTTGTCCCCGGTCGGAAGAACAATGCATCCGCCAGTTTGTCGAAGACGTAAAGTTAAAGAAAGGGGACGAATACGTATAGCGTTCCCGCGGCCCGCCGATAAGCAAGGGATTGAAGATGAAGGATGGTGTGCGGCAAGGCGTTGGACTGTATGATACCCGAAATATCAACTTAGAAGTTGTTTAAAAATCATTTTTCTAATCGTTTGATCATCAGTTTGATCATTGCGATGTAGATCATGTTTTCGGCATAACAAGTCTTGAACTCGTATTCGCGGCTCAGCCGTCGGAACGATTCGAACCACGCGAATGTCCACTCCACGACCCAACGTTTTGGCAATGGCTTGAAACTTTTCGAACGGTTACTGCGCAATGTTATCTTCAGCTTATAGTTCAATCGCTCTTTGACAACGTTCATTAAATCACCGCGATATC
>JAITVB010000003.1 GCA_031286025.1 Rikenellaceae bacterium | reverse complement strand
GACTCAGGACTTCCCGGACGTGCCCAACCACGCCAACTTCCCGGGTACGACCCTGCTGCCGGGCGATACCTACACGGCGGTCTGCTACTACTATTTCGACGTCAAGGAATAACCGCCTCAAGAATATTCCGGCCTCATGCCGCCTGCGATGGAAGAACCTCTCCCGACCCCGCTCATCGAATCCGCCGCACCGCTTCCTCCGAAAAAACGGGGGAAAGCGGCCAAGCGGATACTGTTTGTCGTGTTGGCCGTCGCCGCCGCTTATGGGCTATGGTCGGCCTACGATGTTTTCCTGACGCCCGACCGCAATATCCGGCAGATCTACCTCGTGCCGCGCGACGCGGCGGTCATCATTCAGACCGACGACCCGGTGGGCGACTGGAAACGCTTCAGCGCCAGCGAACCGTGGCAGGCACTCAAAGGCGCACCTTCTTTTGCCGAAATTTCGAAAAGCGTCGACCGGCTCGATTCGATCGTCAAGGCCAACAACACCCTCCTTTCGCTCGCCGGACAGCGGCAGATGATTATCTCGCTGCACAAAACCCGATCCAACGGTTGGGACTTTCTGATTGCCGTCGACCTGCAAAAGGCTTCGAAAATGAACACGCTCAAAGAGAATATCGAACAAATCTTCAAATTGAACGGCTATGACGTCACCAACCGGAAGTATCGCGACGTGACGATCACTGAATCGCGCGATCCGAAAACGCTCGACATTCTCCATACGGCCTTCATCGAAAACCACTTTCTCGCCTCGTACGACCCGCGCCTGATCGAAGCCTCGATCGACGAACGGAAACAACCCGCAATCGGCCTCAACCGCTCGTTCCTCGAAGTCGAAAAGTTGGTGATGGGCAAGGGGCTTAGCCGCATTTACCTCAACTACGACCACCTGCCGCAATATCTGTCGCTCTATCTCGGCCGCAACGAATATGTCGACATGCTCTGCCGTTCGATGGATTTCGGGGGAGTGTACCTGCTCTCGGACCGCGAGCGGATGGAGGTGGCCGGCACGATGATCCTGCGCGAAGACCCCGACCCCTATGTGTCGGCGTTGCTCCACTCCGGGAGACACAAAATGTCGGCTCACGAATTGATGTCGGCCCGCACGGCGTTCTATGCCAACGTCGGCTTCGACAATACGGTGACCTTTGTCGACGAACTCGAAAAAGCTCTCGTCGCCCACGATCCGGCCGCATTCAACACTTACAGATCGGCCCGGTCGAAACTCGAAAAGTATTTCGACATTTCGCTCGAAGAAAATTTTCTGAACTGGATGGACGGGGAGTTCGCACTCTCCCAGTCCGAACCCGGCCTGTTGGGCCGCGAACCCGAACAGATCCTCGCCATCCGCACCAAAAACATCAAAGAGGCCCGCAAGCAGATGGACCTGCTCGAAAAACGGATCAACCGCCGTTCGCCGATCAACGTCAAAACGATCGCATACAAGGGCTTCGAGGTGAAGTACATCGAAATGGGCGGTTTCTTTCGGATCTTCTTCGGAAAATTGTTCGATAAATTCGAAAAACCGTATTACACCTACATCGGCGATTATGTCGTCTTCAGCAACCGGGCCGCGTCGCTGTTGTCGTTCATCGAAGACTATGAACGGCAAAACCTGCTCTCGGAGAGCGAAGGCTTCCGGACGGCCTACGCCCGGGTAAACAACACTTCGACCATCTTCACCTACGTCGATATGCCTAAGTTCTTCGCCCAACTCAAGCCACTGCTCAGTTCCCGGAGTTGGGCCGACCTGCAGGGCAACCGCGAGGTGCTTTTTTCGCTGCCGCAGTGGACCTTGCAGGTGGCGGCCGAACGCGGGTCGGCTTCGTTGCAGCTCGTGCTCAACCACGCCCCTTACCGTGTGCCCGCTCCGGCCGAACAGTTGGTTGCCGACGAATCGATCGTCCTTCCCGACGAAGATCTTTCCGAGAAGGAGTTGATGAGCGAACTCGAACGTTTCTACGTCGAACACTTCGAAGGCAACGTCCTGCACGAATACTACCCCGACGGCTCGCTGCAGAGCGAGTCTGAGATCAAGAACGGCCGCCGCAACGGCCGCTACCGCGAATTTTTCGAGAACGGGAAATTGAAAGTCCGGGGCGCATACACCAACAACGTCCCCCGCGGCACTTGGAAATATTATACCGAAGAGGGCGAGTTCGACCACAAGGAAAAACATTGAAACTGCCGCCAAAACCCAGGATCAGAAAAATTTATTCCGGATTATTTTTATAGCTTTGTTCCCGAATTGCCTACCCTAAGCCCGACTTCAATGAAAAAAATCATTCTTATCCTCCTGTTGGCCGGTTGGTCGGCCGCTTGGGCCCAGGCCCCGAAAACCGACGGCACGAAAGCCGATATCGCCTCCTGCGTTTCGGTGATGACCGACGACAACGTTGAACCTACCGGCGCCGGTTGGCAATACTGGTTCATTCCGAAAGGCGGAGCCGACACGCTGACCGTCAAAATGTCGCGCGTGTGGAAGGTGCCCTATTCCCACACCCCCCATCGACACAACGAAGACGAAGCATTCTACGTGGCCCGTGGCCCGCTTGTTTTCCACCTCAACGGCGAGGAACGTACGCTGCAAACGGGCGACTTTTTCTATGCCCCGAGCGGTTCGAGCCACAACATCCGCCGTCCGGGCGACGAACCGATCCAATACCTGGTGATAAAGCGCGAAACGACGTCGCCGCTTCCCAAACCCTATGCGTTCAAGGCCAACTACACGATCGACGACTGCATCAACCCGTTCGACGCCGGCAAACTGGTGGCCAACGGCGCAGCTAAGGCCTTCTGGTATCTGACGAAGGAGAACACGGAAAGCCTCAACGTAAAACTTTCGATCGTCGCCCCCGACGTACCGCGCACCCACGCCGCCCACAGCCACCCCGAACAGGAAGTCTTTTTCATCCTGGAAGGCCAGGCTGAGGTCGAGATGAACGGGAAGACCAAAGTGTTGGGCCCCAACTCGTCGTTCTATTGCCCGCCGGGTTCGCAGCACGGCATCCGCCGCGTAAGCGACGGCACCCTGAAATATCTGGTCATTAAAACCGAATAACCTGGTCTCTGAAAGAATTCGCCAGTCGCAGCTCCGATTGGGCGGGCGAAAATATTTTTATCCGTTGAAAAAGGTCTTTCGCATTATCGGGTGGACGTTGGCCGGGATCGCCATATTCGTGTCGTTTTATTTCGGGGCGGCGTGGTGTTGTTCGCGCATCGCCATCCCGGCCGAAAAAGGAGCGGCGAGGGAAGTGACCATCTTCATTAAGACCAACGGCGCACATACCGACATCGTCGTTCCGGTGCGAAACGAGGTGATCGACTGGAGTTGCAGGTTGCCTTACAGCAACAATGTTTCACCGGACACCGTTTACAGCTACCTCGGCCTGGGTTGGGGCGACAAGGGGTTCTTCCTCGACATGCCGACGTGGGACGACCTGACGCTGCGGTTGGCTTTCAAAGCCTCGTTCTGGCTCAACTCGACCGCGATGCACGCCACCTATTACAGAGAAATGACGGGCGACGGCACCGAGCGCCGCATCGAGATCAGCCGCGAACAATATGCCCGCCTGGTCGCTTTCATCCAAGACCGTTTCACCACCGACCCCGATGGCCGTTTCATCAACATACCGACCACGGCCCGGTATGGACTGACCGACGCCTTTTACGAAACACGGGGGCGCTATAACCTCTTTTACACGTGCAACACGTGGACGAATTGCGCCTTGGCGGCGGCCGGCCAACGCCATTGCCTGTGGACGATCTTCGACAAGGGCATGTTTTTGATTTATGACCGGCAGCGTGACGCCGACCGGCCCTAACCGAATCGACGCTATGGAAATCATCGAAATCGAAGGGATGGAATTTTACGCCCATCACGGCTGCTACGATCTGGAACAAGTCGTGGGCGGAAAATTCGTAGTGTCGGTACGGCTCGAAGCCGACCTCTCAGCCGCAGCGGCCAGCGACCGGGTAGAGGACACGATCAACTACCTCGAAGTCTACCGCATCACGGCCCAACAGATGGCTATCCCGGCGCGGATTCTTGAACACCTGGCCGGGCGTATCCTCGATGCCCTCCACGTCGCATTCCCCCAACTGGAGAAAGCCACCGTCAAGGTGTCGAAAATGTATCCGCCGCTCGGCGGAAAAATCGAAAAAACGAGTGTTACGCTCATCCGTTGACCAAGGCCTCTGGTTATCAATGCTTTTTCATTAATCAAATTTTAAACTTTTGAGCAACAACATATTGTATTGTTGATAACTTTTGGGAAGTTTTCGCAGTTGTGGATAATTATCTCGAGAAGAGGCCCCATCTTTGTATGGTCTGTCCCGGAAATCCCTTTCGGGACAGACATTTGTCGACACAAAAACACACCA
>JAITVB010000230.1 GCA_031286025.1 Rikenellaceae bacterium | reverse complement strand
TCTTTGTCTTTGCGATCCAAACCGCAAAGTTAAAAATTAATACCGAACGGCGCAATAAAAAAGCGTACCGCCACGTCTGGAAAGGAGTGGGCGGCGATTTTTGCCTGCGTTCCCGGCCGTTATGGCATTACCCGCCGAAAAAATGCCCCGGCCCCGTTCCGAAGATGCTGCCTGCAATGAAAAAAACGCTTCTTGCCCTCCTGTTATTCCTGTACGCGGTCTCGGCCGGGGCCCAACGGGTGGGGCTTGTGCTGAGCGGCGGCGGAGCCAAGGGGCTGTACCATGTGGGGATTATCAAAGCGTTGGAAGAGAACAATATACCGATCGATTACATCGCCGGCACTTCAATGGGGGCAATCATCGGCGGCCTCTACGCCGCAGGCTACACTCCGGCCGAAATGGAGGCGCTTTTCCTCTCGGAACAGGTGCGCCTATGGATGACCGGACGCATTGAAAGCCGGTATAATTACTACTACAAGCGAATGAATCAAATCCCTTCGATGGTGTCGCTGCCGATCGACTTCAAGGCTCAGGGCAGCCTTTCGCTGTTGCCTCGCAACCTGATCCCCTCGACTCAGATCGACATGTCGTTTATCGAGACCTTCGGCTCGGCGTCGGCCGGGGCGGAGGGCGACTTCGACAACCTGTTCGTCCCCTTTCGCTGCATCGCCGCCGACGTCTACGAAAAGCGCGAGGTGGTGTTCCGTTCCGGCGACCTGGGCCGCGCCATCCGCGCTTCAATGACCATCCCGATGGTATTCAAACCGCTGCGTCTCGATTCGCTGCCACTTTACGATGGGGGCATTTACAACAACTTCCCATGGCAGGTGGTCGAAGAAGATTTTTCACCCGACGTGCTGATCGGCGGAAAATGTATACGCGGAGCACCCCGCCCGGATGACGAAAATCCTTTTCGCGACTTCGAAGCGATCACGATGGAGCGCACCGATTTCAATATGCCCGAGGACAAGGGCATCCTGATCGAACGGGTCTTTTCCGACATGACGGTACTCGACTTCTCGAAAGCCCGGTTGGTGATCGACCGAGGCTATGAGGACGCGATGGCCCACATGGATGCGATCAAGGCCCGCATTACCCGCCGGGTGAGCGATGAGGAACTCTATAACCGTCGTCTGTCCTATCGCTCGCAGTTGCCGGTGCTCATCTTTGACGATTACCGGGTGACGGGGCTCGACTCCGACCAGACGACCTATGTCCAACGCCTGCTCGGACTCGACGACCGCCGCGAGGAACGTTTTACGTTCGAACGCTTTAAGTCCGACTATTTCAAACTGCTGTCCGAGGGCGACTTTGTCGGCGATTTCCCGACGCTCTCGTACAACGATTCGACGGGTTGTTTTGCGATCGACGTGCAGATGGCGACCAAACCCAGTTTCAACGTGAGCTTCGGGGGCAACATTTCGTCGACCTCACACAATCAGGCTTACCTCGGTTTCGAGTACAAGGATGTTGGCCGTCGTGCCCACACCTATCGCTTCGACGGGATGTTCAGCGCTCTCTATATGGGATTGGCAGCGGGCCGGCGCAACGATTTTTTCCACCACAGTCCGTTCTTCTCCGAACTCTCGATTCATTATAATCGATATAATTACCTGAAAGGCAGTGGACAAAATGAGTTCAACAAAAACGGATACACCGCCAATAACGACACCTATCTCTCTTATACTTTCGGTTTCCCGACCGGCCGCAGTTCGGTGCTCCAGTTCCGGGGCCACTTGGGGGGCGACCAATATTTTTACTACGAAAATCCTGATTTCAGCTTCAGTCGGCAACACGACCGCAGTCGGTTCGACTTCTATGGCGTGCAGGCCGAGGCGTCGCGCAGTACGCTCAACTTTCCGTTATATCCTACGCGGGGGACTTACCAAAGCGCTTCGGCGGTCTTTGTCGACGGGACGGAGTCTTTTTTCGCCGGCGACTCTTACCTCGGGCCGGATCTTGAAATAACGGACCGCCGCACGTGGTTTGGCGCACGCTTCCTGCGCGAAGAGTATTTTCCGGCGGCCAAATGGTTCTCGTTCGGCTACTATGTCGATGCCGTGGCGTCGAACCACTCCGATTTTGCGACCGTCCATGCCACGCAATACACCTCGCCGGCGTTTACGCCCACTTCGCACAGCAAAACGTTGTTTATTCCCCAGTTCCGCAGCCCTTCCTATGCGGCGGGCGGGCTGATGCCCACATTCGAGTTTTCCGGGAATCTTTACCTCAAAACGAGTATTTACGTCTTTATTCCCGAGGACTATCTCCACCCGAAAGACGAACGCACGAACCGTGTGCGTTACATCGCCACCGGGTCGCTCGTCTACCAGACCCCGATCGGCCCGGCCAGCCTGTCGGTGACAAAATATGATGTAAGCAGTTCGTGGTTCGTCGAGTTCAATTTCGGCTACCTGTTGTTTAACCGCAAAGGTCTTTTCTATTGATGGAGCGGCTCAAGCATGCGATATCGTCGGTGATCGACCGGTTCTATTTTCCGTTCCTGCGGAGGATCATTCCGTCTACGACCTTCCGCTATGCGGCTTGTGGGGGCGGGAATATGCTGTTCGACATTTTCCTCTTTGCAGTGATGTATAACTTCGTGCTGCGCAAGCACAACGTCGACCTGGGGTTTGTGGTCGTTTCCCCTTACGTGATGTCTAACGTGATCGTCTATCCGATCACCTTTTTCACCGGTTTCTGGCTGATGAACAACGTTGCGTTGGCCGGCTCGCCCCTGAGCGACCACGCCAAACTTTTCCGGTATTTGCTGACCAGCATCGGGGCGTTCATAATGACTGTCGCCTGTCTGAAGTTCTTCGTCGAGGTCCTTCATATTTACCCGACGCCGGCCAAGATGTTGGCTACAGGGGTGTCGATCGTCTTCAGCTACCTGATGCAGCTTAATTTCACGTTTCCGGATCGCCGTCCCCCGAAGGGGAAATAGCTTTTCATCCGCCCTCTGCATTCAAGGCATAATATTGCAGACGGGAGATAACGTTGCAATCACTCCACTTTTTCGAATGTGTAACGATAGGTATAATTCTCCTGCCAAGCAAATTCTTTGCCATCCACGAGTGTACCCCATTCAAGTATGGACAACATCGTTTTATTATCGGAGGGGATGAGGATTCGTCTATTATCCGAATCGTGCCGTGCCCCCAAGAATCAATCAGACCACCCTTGAAGCAGACATCGGCAATAAGTGGATTACGAGGTTTCGATGAATGGGAGCGTTTCAATGATTCGAGTTATCGCAAAAGTAGTTATTCCATATCGAAGGTAAGCGAAATATCCCGCTCCCCTCATCGAGAACACGCCGCCCGAGAGGTTCGCCCATCTCGTGGAGGGCCGTCGGCAGGTCGAACGTCATGGCGTTGTTATTCGGTGTTCTTATCCGGGTCGAAATTGCACGAAACGAAAAGCATAAAGTCCAGGGCGGCAGCTATTAAAAGTAATTTTTTCATGGCTTCTATTTACATTGGTGTAATGTTAAAGATATGCGGCCGTCCATGTGTCGAAATCGGCGATCCAGTTATTAAAGTTGGTTGTCGTGTAATACGTTCCCACATAATTCTGGAGCGCCGCCCTGCACTGCGTCCAGGTATGTTAAAGCCCTACAAAGGTAGAAGAAAGAATCGCACGCGATTTATCATATCTGTTGATATTATTGTCAGGCTCTCTTGTTCTCCCGATAACCCTAAACCGTTCAACTCCAACGTTGTCAAATCGTTACGATCCAATGATGGATGTCGGGGGCTTCGCCGAGTTGAATGGCGCGGTATTTTTCATAGAGTTGGGTGGTTATTTTGCCGGCTTTCCCGTCTTTGGCGAATTCGTAGACTTTGTTGTTCGTTTCGTCGACGATCCTTGCGATGGGGGTGAGGACGGCGGCGGTGCCGCAGTTGCCGCATTCGTCGAAAGAGGGGAGTTCGGCCAATTCGACGCGCCGGGCTTCGATGGCGAGTCCCATGTCGAGAGCCAACTGTTGGATGCTCAGGTTGGTGATCGAGGGCAGGATGGAGTGTGACACGGGAGTAATGTATGAATTGCCCCTGATGGCGAAAAAGTTGGCCGCGCCGCATTCGTCGATGTACTTCCTTTCGGCGGCGTCGAGGAAGAGCACGGTCGAAAACCCTTTTTTGTGGGCCAGGTGGTTCGATTCGAGGCTGGCGGCGTAGTTGCCCCCGACTTTCACATGGCCGGTACCGAGGGGTGCGGCGCGATCGTGGTCGCGGTCGACGATGACGTCGATCGGGCCGAATCCGCTTTTGAAGTAGGGTCCCACAGGGGTAACGAAGACCAGGAAGAGGTATTCGTTCGACGGATTAACGCCCACCTGCGCCCCGGTGCCGATCAGCAGCGGGCGGATATAGAGCGATGCTCCGGTGCCGTAGGGCGGCACGAAACGGCGGTTGAGGTCGACCGCTTTTTTCACGGCCTCGACAAAAAGGTCAGTCGGCGGGGCGACCATCCGGATGTATTCGGCCGAGCGTTGCATGCGTTTTGCATTTTCGTCCGGGCGGAAGATGCGGATATCTCCGGATTTTCCGGTAAACGCTTTCAGTCCTTCAAACGATTCTTGCCCGTAATGGAGGCAGGTGGCCGCCATCGACATCGTGACGTTGGGGTCGGTGTGTGTTTCGAGTTCGCCCCACTTGCCGTCGCGGTAGCAGCAGCGTACGTTATAGTCTGTGTCGTGGTATCCGAAACCGAGGTTTTTCCAATCGAAGTTTTCCATGATTTTTATGTTTTTCCTGTTGATAACGAAGTGCCTCCCGGCACCCGGGATTTTTACTCCACCCGGACAAATATAACGAAAAAGTGTTTTCAGTATGCTTTTCCGGGCGGTGATCCGGCGGAAAGGAGAAAACAAGGACGGCGGGTATGTGTCCGCCGTCCCGAATGACTTGCGAACTTGTCCTGTCAACGGATGACCACGCCCGGTTCCACCGCCCCGCCGGGGCCGATGAGCGATAGCGTGCCGTCGGCCGCTTCGGCCATCAGCACCATACCCTGCGATTCGATCCCTTTCAGGTCGCGGGGTTGAAGATTGACAAGCACCACGACTTGGCGGCCCACCAACTCCTCCGCTGAAAAGTATTCGGCGATACCCGAGACGATTGTGCGTTTGTCGATGCCTGTGTCGACGGTCAATTTCAGCAGTTTTTTCGTCTTGGCGACCTTTTCGGCGGCGATCACTTTCGCCACGCGAATGTCCATCCGCGAAAAGTCGTCGAAGGTCACGCTCTCTTTCTGAGGCTCGATTTTGGCGGCTTCCTTGGCTTGGTTGGCGGTCTTGGTGCGTTGCAACTTTTCGAGTTGGGCCTCGATTACGGCATCTTCGATCTTTTCGAAGAGCAGTCCGGGTTTT
>JAITVB010000161.1 GCA_031286025.1 Rikenellaceae bacterium | reverse complement strand
CGGTCGGGAGAGACCTTACCCACGATCGCCTTGTCGGGGTGGCCGAAACCGGTCGACCAAAGTGCCGTGCCGTTGTCGTCGACCGTTACCGAACCCATCACGATTTCGTCGCGGCCGTCGCCGTCCAGGTCGACCGAAAGCATCTGGTGTGCGCCCTGGCTGCGGATTATCGGATTTTCTTCGTCACCGTCCCACGACCACAGTTTTCGTAATTTCCTGTCGTGGAACTCGTATGCGTCCAACAGCATTGCGCGATAAGTCCCGCGATTGAGCAACAGGGCGGGCGTTTTGCCGTCGAGGTAGGCCACGCCCATCTGGTTGCGGTTTGCGCGCACGTAATCGCCCACACGCTGCGACTGCGGCGGCCAGGGTACGCTGTCGAGCACCTCGCCCGTCATCCCGTCGAGGATCGAACAGAATTCGGGGCAGGGATCGGTAAACGAGGCCTGCGGAAATTCGCCTGCGTACCAGAACGGCGGCGTCCCTACAACGCGCCCCTGCGGGTCGCGATAGTCGCGGTTCTGGGAAGCGGTCTTCACGGCGATCTCGGCCCGACCGTCGCCGTCGAAATCCCACGCGACGAAAGGTGAGTACCACACCCCTTGTTCGATGTTCCATCCCAAGTCTTTGCGCCAAAGGAAAGTGCCGTCATGGAGATAGGCTTCGATCTTGAACGTGTCGGGGCTGCGTCGCCACACGCCGGGATCGGTCGCCTGGCCGGGCTGCTTGATGACGAAGTCGTAGTTGCCGTCGCCATTAAGGTCGGCCAAGGCTACCTTCTGAATCACATAATCACCTTGGAATTTGATCGAACGATAGTTCAACCCGTCGGCGATCGGAGTTACCTTTTCGGAGGGTTCGCCCTCCTTGCCGCCGATCACCGGACAGATCCGGTAGGTATAGGCGCCTTTGCCCGCACCCTTGTCGATAAAGTCGGTGGTGGCGGTCAAGGGTTTACCGTTCGCCTTTGAAAAGCTCTTGCCGTTGTTGGCCGAACGGTAGACGTTGAAAGCCACGCCGGCCGGATCGCCCTTGAGCAGGCGCCAACTGAGGTACATCTCGCCCCGGTCGTTGCGCAGGGCGATCAGGCCGCGGTTGATCTTTTCTTCCACGCGTTGCGTGGCCCAACCTTCGACCCGGGGTTTTGGCTCGATGCGGCGATTGTTCTCCTGGGGTTTAAGGACGGGATAGAGGTAGACCCGCTCGTTTTCGTCCTGCGCCCGCACGACTGATCCGGCCAACAGCACGATGACGAGCGTAATGAAAAGCTTCTTCATAAGTCAGATTTTTGGGGAATAAAAACAAAAATAAGGAAAAACCGCGAAACGCCCGCAGCAAACGTATAAAAAAGACGCCTGCCCTTCGGGGCGGGCGTCTTTCCGTTTCAAAAAACTTATACCCGGGTCGCCTTTTCAAGGCGCTTCATGATCGAGAAGATAAAGACCGCCGAAACGATGCAGCACACCACGAAGATGCCCCACAACACATAAAGGTCGACGCGTCCCCACATCATGCTGCCCACGAAGAGAAACTTGTTGCCCACGGCCGTAGCCAACAGCCAACCGCCCTGCATCAAGCCCTGGAAGCGGGCCGGAGCCACCTTCGACACGAACGAGAGGCCCATCGGGCTCAGGAACAACTCGGCAATGGTCAGCACAAGGTAACTCGAAATCAGCCAGTAGGGCGTGATCCGCGATGTGTCGGGCGTGTCGGCGCCATTCAACAGGTGAGGCGACACCAAGTGGAGCGATCCCACCAACAGGATAACGAAACCGACGGCGGCGATGATCATTCCGAAACCGATCTTCTTGGGTGTAGAAGGTTCTTTGCCCCGGTTGGCCAACCAGGTGAAGAAGCCCATCACGAGCGGGGTGAGCGCCACGATAAACAGCGGGTTGAACGATTGAAACACCTCGGGAGCGATCGGATTCGACGCGTCGGCGCGGATCATGAAACAGTAGCAGAAGATGCCGCCTGCGACGGTCAGCAGCCCGCCGATCAGCCGAGAGGCGATCTTGGCGCCGCCGCTCAGGGCGAGCACCAGGCCGCCGATGGTGGCGATCACACACAGGATCGAAGGCAGTTGGAAGAACAGATACGTAAACGGCACCACCGCTTTCACCGTATAGTCACGGGCAAAAGTAGTCATCGTCAGTCCGTTCTGGTGGAACGACATCCAGAAGAAGATCACCACGCAGAACACCAAGCAGAGCGAAACGATCCGCGGACGTTCCTCCTTTGTCGAGATTTGGAAGATCATCGAAACGAAGCCGACGAACAGGCCCACCGCCAATCCCAACATATAGTTCACATCTTCCATCCCGATCCACGTCCCGGCAAAGTGGAACAGGACGGCGGTCGCGGCCATCAACACCAACGAAACGGCCACCGGACGGATCTGATTGCCCAGTTTCACGCCATCGGCTTTGTCCGGCTTGGCTGCGGCGACCTTTTTCTCGTTTTTCGGCAGGAGTTTGTTGAAGATCAGATAAACGATCAGCGAAATGACCATCGCCCCGGCAGCCACCGCAAAGGCCCAATTATAGCCCCGGGCGAAAACGTCGATATACTGTTGGGCAAAAGCCGTCAGGTCGGTCACCGGGCTGCCGCTCAGGACAGCCTTGTTGGCCAGGGCCTGCAACTGGGACGTATCGGCCAAAGTACCGGCGATCATCTGGTGACAGAGCGAGGGCAGACTGGCATCGTGCAGAAAACCGTTGATCCCCAACCACCAGTTGCGCACCCAGGTGGCGATAAACGGCGCGAAGAAAGCCCCGATGTTGATCCCCATGTAGAAGACCATGAAAGCGCGGTCACGCAGCGCCGCGTATTTTTCGTTGTCATAAAGCTGACCGACCACGGCCTGCAGGTTACCCTTGAAAAGCCCGTTGCCCAGGGCGATGACAAACAGTGCGGCGAGCGTCATCCCGAGCGACATCCCCGGCATGGCGATCAGCGCATAACCGGCAAACATCACCACTTGTCCGGCGAAGATCACCGTTTTGTATTGTTTGGTCCAGTCGGCAATCAACCCGCCGATCAGGGCCAGGGCGTAAATGGCAAAATAGAACCAACTGTAATAGCCCCCGGCCTCCGCCACGCTCAGCCCGTAACGGGCCTGCAGGAAGAGCACCAGGATGGCCATCATCGTGTAGAAGCCGAAGCGTTCGCCCATATTGGTGAAAAACGCCACGATCAGTCCTTTGGGGTGTCCTTTGAACATAAGGTTATTGTTTGGTTAGGTGTCTCCTGGTATCCGGGATTTTCGATTTTTCTTGACACAAAGTGCCTCCCGACACTCGGGACCTTTGACTTTTCTTGACACAAAGATAATAAAATCTTTTGATTTTTAACAAGGTCGCCGGTTGTTATCCGGACGGTGTCGCAAAATCGTCCGGGTGGGCTGACGGACAACGGTTGTTTCCCGGATGGTTGGTTTGTCCCTGCGCAGTGTTTGCCTTTTCTGGAAAAAAGATGTAACTTTAGACGATAAAGACAAACGGCTATGGAAGGCAATACCCTGAAAATCTTCGAAAAAGACCCCTGGCTACGCTCGCACGAGGGCGAAATACGCGCCCGGTGGGACCGCTATCAGGCTCGACAACGTGAGATCACACAGGCCGCCGGATCGTTGGCCGACTTTGCCAACGCCCACCGATTCTACGGTTTTCATCGCGACGAAGAGGCGGGCGGTTGGTGGTTCCGCGAATGGCTGCCCGGCGCCGAACAGGTCTTTTTGTTCGGCGATTTCAATGGATGGAATCGCCATCAACTCCCGTTGGGAAAAGGCAGGAACGGTGTGTGGTCGATTTTTCTGGCCGATGGCCACTACGCCCTGCTGCACGGGATGAGGGCCAAAATGTTGGTCGTCGGAAAAAACGGTACGTACGAGCGTATTCCGGCCTATATCCGCCGCGTGGTGCAGGACGACGCGACGAAAGATTTTTGCGGACAGCTTTGGATACCCGATCCGTTTGACTGGCAGGATGATAACTTCGACCCTCGCTCGATCGGCACCCCGTATATCTACGAGGCCCATGTCGGGATGGCCCAGGAAAAGGCGGGTGTGGGCACCTACGCCGAATTTGCCGAAACGATCCTGCCACGCATCAAGGCGCAGGGCTACAATGCGGTGCAGCTGATGGCCATTGCCGAACACCCCTACTACGGCAGCTTCGGCTACCACGTGTCGAACTTTTTTGCCCCGTCGTCGCGTTTCGGGACACCCGAAGAACTGAAAGAACTGGTGCGCCGCGCCCACGAGTCGGGCCTGGCCGTGATTATGGATATCGTCCACAGCCATTTTGTGAAGAACCTCAATGAGGGGATTAATGAGTTGGACGGCACCGACTGCCTCTATTCGTTGCCCGGCGCGGCAGGCGATAACCCCTATTGGGATTCGAAAGTCTTTGACTATGGCAAAGATCCTGTGCAGCACTTTTTGTTGTCGAACATAAAATATTGGCTCGACGAGTTTCGTTTCGACGGCTTTCGTTTCGACGGCGTCACGTCGATGCTATATCATCACCACGGGTATACCGAATTCGACGATCCCGAAAAATTCTTCAACGCCGACGTCAACCGCCCGGCATTGGTTTACCTGACCTTAGCCAACGAGTTGGTCCACATGGTTAAACCCAACGCGATCACCATTGCCGAAGACGTGAGCGGAATGCCCGCCACCTGTTTCCCTGTCGTGGACGGGGGCGTGGGATTCGATTACCGGTTGGCGATGGCGATCCCCGATTTCTGGATCGAATTGCTCGAAGACATTCCCGACGAACAGTGGGACATCTGGCGGATATGGGACATGATGGTCAACCGCCTGTCGGGCGTGGGGACGATCACCTACTGCGAG
>JAITVB010000172.1 GCA_031286025.1 Rikenellaceae bacterium | reverse complement strand
CCAGAAAATCATCGTCGAACTCAAAGACAAGGTGATCGGCGTCAGCGCGGGCGCATCGACTGCTGAACTGATGTTGGGCGCGGGCACCGCTTCGCCCCTCTTCGACGAAGCGACAGCCGCCATGGTCATGCTCGGTTTTTCAAAAGCCGCCACCGAAAAAGTGCTGCGCCCCCTGATCAAAGCTAATCCCGCCGCCTCGGTCGAGGAACTGATCCGCCTCGCCCTCAAACAGATGTAAGGTCGTTTGTTCGTCGGCTCCGACAGCCGCGTTTTATAACGGTCTGCCCCAAATTGTTTATACCCTTTTCCGAAAACCCGACCAACGGAGAGCCATGGCTCTCCGTTGGTCGGGTTTTCGGAAAAGGGTTCCGGCTCCCTATTTTCTGGCTTTGTGTTTTTCGAGTTGTTTTTTGAGGGCGTCCACGCAGAGATCGACGGATTCCTCAAAGGTCTTGCATTGGCGTTCGGCGATGAGTTCTCCGCCGATGGCGTTGAGTTTGACTACGGCCACCTTGTTCCCCGTTTCGGCGTCTTTGTCGAGTTTAAGGATTACTTCGGCGCCCAACAGGTCGTCCGAAAAACGGCCCAACTTTGCTACTTTTTCCTCTGTAAAAGCGACCAGTTTTTGGTCCGCGTCGAATTTGACAGTCTGAATCTTTACGTTCATAAATAGTCCTCCTAATCGTTTTTGGCCCTGGGATGGGCCTTTTGATAAACATCTTTCACCCGTTCGATGGTGTTATGGGTGTAAACTTGCGTCGTCATCAGGTTGGCGTGGCCGAGCAGTTCCTGGATGGTCTTGATCTCGGCTCCGTTGTTGAGCAGATGGGTGGCAAACGTGTGCCGAAGCACGTGTGGGCTGCGTTTCCCCTGCAGCCCGAATGCCCCCAATGTCTCGGTCACCACGCGGTAAACGAGCGTCCGGCTCACCTGTTCTCCCTTGTCTGTTAAAAATAGATATTTTTTGTCAGCTTTGCAAATAATCCGTGCATTTCTGATCGATAAATAATACTCGATCTTGCGGGCCACGCCCGACAGGATCGGGACGATGCGTTGTTTGTCACCCTTGCCGGTGACCAACAACTCTCGTTTGGCCGGCGAGTAGTCGCTGTCCGCGATACCGATCAACTCCGCAATACGGATGCCTGTCGCGTAAAAAAGGAGTACGATCAGTGCGTCGCGTTCCACTTCGAAGTCGTCGGTCGATTCGAGGATCGCCTTGACGATGCGTTCCATCCGGCTTTGTTCGACGAAGACAGGCAGTTTTTTACTCACTTTGAGCGAGGGGATGCTTTTGAACGGTAACTTGTCGACTTTCGCTTCCCGCAACAGGTATTTGTAGAGGGACTTCATCGACGAGACCTTGCGGTTGACCGATTTGGGATTGATTTTGGCTTCGCCCAACGAGATGATCCACGCTTTGAGGTCGGCGGCCGTGATGGCCCGTGGGTCGAAATCGGTTTCGGCCACACCGTAAAAAAGGACGAACTGACGTATATCGTCGCCATAGGCGCGTATCGTCAGTTCGGAATATCCTTTCTCTGCACGGAGATATGTCAGGAACGCCTCTATCATTGTGTCTCCCGGTACTTCCGGGGCCTCCCGGCACTCGGATCATTGACTTTGTGGATAAGATACGGAAAGATCCGTCGACGTCTCGGGGGATGAAGCGCGTTTCTTGCAGCGGGTCAGTCTTCTTCGCTATGCAGTTTTTCAACGTAAACGGCGTGTTGCATATTGATGCGCTTGATCACCGACGGTTTTGAGAAGTACTGGCGCGAGCGGAGTTCTTTCAATACACCGGTGCGTTCGTATTTGCGTTTGAATTTTTTGAGGGCGCGTTCGATGTTTTCCCCCTCTTTTACGGGCATTACAATCATTTTCGTATTTTTTTTACGGTTTTCGACTTGAGTTTGCTTGGCACGAATGTGTGCAGGAGGCCCTCGGGCCGGAAGAAAAAGAACATGAAAAGAGCACGGAGCAGATCATTCGAACACCACATAGGGGGCCACTTTGCGTGCCTCGCTCGGGAGCAGTATGTCGTTGTTTGTCAAATCTCCTATGCTTTTCCAACCTCCTTTCGCCTGCCTCCCCCTCACGACGCGGTCAGTCATCGACCCGGTGAAATAGGGGTGACGGTTTAATACATTTTGGGAGACAAAGTTAAGATTTATTTTTTGAATTACAGCGGTATCGAGGTAAAATTGTTCGGCGATGGCCGAAAAATTTTCTTCCGTGATGCCATAGACCTCTTTTAGTTGGCTCTTGTAGAAAAAGCCGCCGAGGCGGGCGCGGTAGGTGACGATGCGGGCGGCGAAGACCGGACCGATGCCGCGGATGGTGGTCAGCGCAGCCGAATCGGCGGTGTTGAGTTCGATGTAAACCGTCGGTTTCTCGGATGGAATCCGTTTATTCCGAGTTTCCCGGGCCGAGTGGTCGACGGCTGTTTTTTGTGAAAAATCGGCGCCGATGCGGATGTAGGAGGCCAGGCGGGCATACATCGCCGTGCTCACCACGAAACTTTTCGAAAAGTCTTCGGGTTTTCGAAAGACCGCGCCGGCGCTACGATAGTTGAGAATCGCGCGGGCTTGTTTTTCGGAAAAGCCGAGGGCGACGAAATCGGCTTCAGCAGCGGTGTTCGGGTCGAAGACGAAGGGTTCGGGCCAACGGGCTCGGGGTGTGGCATCAGCGGCGTTATACGTCGTTGCAGGTCGTGACCGGCGGAGCGAATCGGCCGCGGCATCGGTTTGTGCAAGCGAATCTGTCGCTAGGGTTTCGGGGCGCTGTTGCTCCAGAAAAATGAACAGCAGCACGGCTACGGCCAATGCCCCGAGCAGCCACGCGCCGCGCATCTCACTCCGCGAAAAGCGGAACAGCCGGCCGAGGTTTTCCTCAAGGAATGTCACGAAGCGCTTCATGCTATCCGGCGACCATCAGGTTGCAACCACGGATTTCGCTGCCTTCGATGCGTCCTTCGACCGTGAAGCGGCCGTCGGGTAGGGCGGTTCCCAAGTCCTGCGTCGCGATGAACGAACATGAATGGAGGTTGGCCAGGTCGATGACGTTGATCCTGCCGCGACTGCCCGCAGGAAGCAGGCGGCCGGGGGCGTAAATATCACGCATGGAAATTTTCATCCAGGGCACCGGTCGAAAAATGCCGCCGCCGGAAGAGTAAGCCTGTGAGAGGAGCTCGGTCATCCCATATTCGGAATGGATCGTTTCGACGCCGAAACTTCTCGCGAGGATGGTGTGTAGCGCTTCTCGCGGCAACTCTTCGCGGCGGCCTTTCATGCCGCCGGTTTCCATCACGGGGAGATTTTCGAACCGGAATGTGTGTGCCTCGGCCAGTTCCCACAGGGCGTAGGTGACACCCAACAGGACGATTTTTTCGCCGTTGGCGGCCGATTTCTCCATCGCGTCGAGAAGTGCGCGGTGGTCGTTCAGAAAAAAGCCGCCGCGGCCGCCGGCACGCATCAGACGGTCGGCCATATAGACGAGCGACGAGCCGCTGCGCTCAAGGTAGCTCGGCAACAAGGCGAAGAAGGTGATTTTTCGGGGATCGCCGTAAAAATATTGAAATCCTTTGAAGAATGATTCTTCGTAAAGAGCAAGGTCGGCGATCGGGTGGCGGCCCGGCGTTTGCCCCGTGGTACCGCTACTCGTAAAAACCGTTTGCGGCGGGGCGGGCGCGGTGTAGACCTCACGGCTTTTGAAAAATTCGATCGGCAGGTGGGGGATTTTCTCGAACCTGTCGACTGTAGCGGGGTCGATGTCGAGGGAGCCGAGGTATTCCTTATAGGGTGGACAATTTTCGGCCTGACAGCGAAAAATCTCAAGGGCCGTTTTTTCGAACGACGCCTCGGTATGGGGCTGAAATATGTCGTTGGGGGTAATCATTTCTTTTGAAACATGCTGAAAAGGTCACTTCGGGTGCAGGGCTTTGTCCTGCGCGCTTTTCTCGTTGTTTCAATCGGAAATATAGTTTTCCAATTGCCGCTTGAGATACCCTTCGCCGTACCCCGTCCAGGAACCGAGAATGATCCCTTCGGGTGAAATGAAAACCTGGTGCGGTATGCCGTTGACCCCATATCGGGCGTTGAACTCCGGGTCGCCGGAAGCGTTCAGGTTGACCCACGTGATGTCGTGTTCCTTCGAGGCCCTTTCCCATTCTTCTTTCGCATCGGAGCAGACGCCGACAACGGTTAACTTGTTTTGGTACAATTCGGATACTGCTTTCAGGTCAGGCATCGACATAAGGCAGGGGCCGCACCAAAAGGCCCAAAAATCAAGCAAGATATATTTCCCCAGGTAATCCGAGAGGCGATGTGTATTTTCGTTCAGATCGACCAGTTCCGTATCGGCCATCCGGTCGCCCGTACCGACCTTGATCGGGGGATAAAGAGCCACATGCATCTCTTTTCCTGTCGGAGATGCCCTCATGTCTTCCGGCAGTCTGTCGTATTGTTCAGTGGCCCGTTTCCGCAGGGCGGCAAAGGCTTCATAGTGCCGTATCATCATACAGATGTCGCTCAATTCGTCCTCAAAAACGACAGAGGGTTCCGCAAGGCTGAGCAGATCGAGCGTTTTGTCGTAAATTTTGTAATTCAAGCTGTCCCGTAAATGCCCTATAACTCTTATTCTGTTTGCGATGCTGTCCCGTTCTCCCGGAGCGGGAGGATTTTTTCGCAATTTATCGTATTCCATGTCCAATCGTTGCAATTCCTCATATTCGGACAGGGAGGCCTGTTTGTAACGTTCCGCTTCCTGCTGTTCCCGGATACGGCTTTTTACGCTCCACGTGTATTTCAGGTTGTTGTTGCCCGTAATAACGGCCTTTTCCCCGGGTTCCGACCAGAGGGTCAACAACATGCTCGACACGTCATCGGAAAAACTCCGGATAATGAGCCTGCCCTTTTCTGTGGTGGGGTGATGAAAGGAAAAGCGGCCGTTCGAAACATATGCCGTGTCGACGGTTTTCATCAGCCCGTTTTCGAGTCGGCTTAGCAGGGTTAACAAAGTGCTGTCTTTTAAGGAGGGGACATGCCCTTCGATGACAAAAACATCTTGTGGCGCACCGCAACCGA
Organism: Rikenellaceae bacterium; assembly: GCA_031286025.1. Lineage (GTDB taxonomy): Bacteria > Bacteroidota > Bacteroidia > Bacteroidales > Rikenellaceae > JAITVB01. The sequence goes on along the minus strand of JAITVB010000172.1, from coordinate 4,143 downwards.
CAGCCCGGATCAGGCAAACCAGAAATAATATTTTTTTCATACGATTTTTTGAGGTTCAAGATAACTTCAGTTCTTGAAAAATGGCTTTAATCATCCGATCTAAAGCAAGGGAAACAGGAAATTTTGTCAATAACTTTTGGCGAGCCAAAAGTTATTGACAAAGGCATTTATTTTCAATGAGTTGGGTAAAGCTTGAGTCAAGGGAAAGGATGATTAAGTTATCTCGAACCTTTTTTAAACGGCCCCAAAACTTTCCGATACACGCGGTCCCAAACGCTATTTACGCTTCACTTCGACTTCTTCGTAGCCTTCTACTATATCGCCTGCCTTGATGTCGTTGAAGTTTTCGATGTTCAGACCGCACTCCATGCCCGTCGTCACCTCCTTCGCGTCATCCTTGAAGCGCTTGAGCGAACCCAACTTCCCGGTATACACGACGATCCCGTCGCGGATGACCCGGATCTTCGTGTTGCGGGTGATCTTGCCCTCGCGCACGATACAACCGGCGATCGTTCCCACTTTCGTGATCTTGAACGTTTCGAGCACTTCCACCGAGCAGGTGATCTCTTCTTTCATTACCGGCGCCAACATTCCCTCGATCGCGTCCTTGATCTCGTTGATCGCATCGTAAATGATAGAATAGAGGCGGATTTCGATTTCTTCTTTTTCGGCCAGTTTACGTGCACTGGCCGACGGACGCACCTGGAACCCGATGATGATCGCGTTCGAAGCGGCAGCCAACAGTACGTCGCTTTCCGAGATCGGGCCCACGGCCTTGTGGATCACGTTGACCTGCACCTCCTCTTTCGACAGTTTGATCAACGAGTCGGTCAACGCCTCGATCGAGCCGTCGACGTCGCCCTTGATGATGATATTCAGTTCTTTAAAATTGCCGATCGCGATACGACGGCCGATTTCGTCGAGCGTGATGTGGCGTTGGGTCTTCAGGTCCTGCATGCGCTGCAACTGCTCGCGCTTGTTGGCGATTTCGCGGGCCTGCTTGTCATCGGCCACCACGTTGAAAGTATCGCCCGCCTGCGGTGCGCCGTTGAGCCCAAGCACCTGCACCGGGGTCGAGGGGCCCGCCTCGTCGAGGCGTTGGCCGCGCTCGTTGAACATCGCCTTCACACGGCCCGAGTAGGTTCCGGCCACCATTACATCGCCCACGCGGAGCGTACCCGCTTCGACCAGGATCGTCGCCACGTGGCCGCGCCCCTTGTCGAGGGTCGATTCGATGATCCCCCCCTGGGCTTTCTTGTCGGGATTGGCCTTCAGGTCGAGGAATTCGGCTTCGAGCAGCACCTTTTCGAGCAACTTGTCGACGTTGATCCCTTTCTTGGCCGAGATTTCCTGGCACTGGTACTTGCCGCCCCAGTCTTCGACCAGGTAGTTCATCGCGGCGAGTTCCTCGCGTATCTTGTCGGGATTGGCCCCGTCCTTGTCCACTTTGTTGATGGCAAAAACGATCGGTACGCCGGCGGCCGAGGCGTGGTTGATCGCTTCGACCGTCTGGGGCATCACGCTGTCGTCGGCGGCGATGATGATGATCGCCACGTCGGTAATTTTGGCCCCACGGGCGCGCATCGCGGTAAACGCTTCGTGGCCCGGGGTATCGAGGAAGGTGATGCGGCGGCCATCGTCGAGTTTCACGCTGTAAGCGCCGATGTGCTGAGTGATCCCCCCGGCTTCGCCTGCAATCACGTTGGCGTTGCGGATGTTGTCGAGCAACGATGTTTTCCCGTGGTCGACGTGGCCCATCACGGTCACGATCGGCGGGCGCGGCACGAGGTCTTCGGGCTTGTCCTCTTCATTGGAAATGGCTTCCTGAATTTCGACCGTCACGAATTCGACCTTGAAGCCGAACTCTTCGGCCACCACCACCAACGCTTCGGCATCGAGACGTTGGTTGATCGACACCATCAGCCCGAGATTCATGCAGGCCGTGATCACATCGGTCACCGTGGTGTTCATCATCGAGGCCAACTCGCTTACCGTCACGAATTCAGTTACGCGCAATACGCCGCGTTCGATCTCCTGACGCTCCATCTCTTCGGTCATACGCGAAGCAACGGCGTCGCGCTTGTCGCGGCGGTACTTCGACGCTTTCGATTTGCCCCCCTTCGAAGTCAGGCGAGCCAACGTGTCCTTGATCTGTTTCTGCACGTCTTCCTCGCTTACTTCGCGCACCAATGGCTTGGGCATAAACTTGTTGCCTCCGCCCTTTTTCCTGTCGTTGCGCGATCCGCCTGCACCCGAAGCGCCGCCCGGACGCGGAGCGCCGCTGCGTTGCCCCGGGTGGGCTGCGCCGACCGAAGCGGTACCGCCCGGTTGTTGCGACACGTCGATCTTGTTGTCCTTGACGATGCGTTTGCGTTTCTCGCGCTTACCTCCGCCCGGGGCGGGTTTCTTGCGTTCGAAGTTGCTCAGGTCGATCGTGCCGATCACTTTCGGGGCGGTCAGTTTACCGGTTTCGCCCGCGCGGAAAACCGGTTGGGCCTGGGCGGCCGCCCGTTCGTCGTAGGTCTTCTGTTGAGCTTCCCGGCTCGCTGTCGGGGCTGTGGATGCAACAGGCGCTGCGGGTGTCGCGGGGGCAATCGGATGAGGCTTCGGAACCTCTTTCACGGGTGCGGGTTTCGATTTCGGCTGCGGAGTTGAGGCCGGAGCGGGTTCTGGCTTCGGTTGAGGCTTGGGCTTGGGTGAAAGGTCGATTTTTCCCAAAATCGTCGGCCCTTTCAGCGAAGGCATGTCGTTGGACATTGTGCCGCTCTTGATCACCACTTCCTCTTCGTCCTCTTCGTCCTTTTCGCGGGCCGGTTTCGAGCCGATCGAGATCGTCTCCTGCTTCAGGTTGATGCGTTGGCGAATGTCAACTCCCTCAACGCCTTTCCCACCGAACTCCTTCTGGATCAAGTCCAGGGCCTGGGATTCGATGATCGTGCTCGGGGCATTTTCGATCCTGATGCCCTTCTTTTCCAAAAATTCCACGATGGTCGATTGTCCCACTTTGAATTCGCGGGCAATCCGGTTGAGTCTGAGTTTCTGTTCGCTCATAATATCTCCCTTTTCTGCTTGTTTTTATGTTCTGCACAAATCCGCCTGCACATTGTCGAATACCGTTATTCTTGCACCCTCTCGCACACATTGTCGGGCATCGTTCTTCATCCGTTGCTCGCTGCCGGCCCTTTTTCCCGCCCCGTTATTCAAATTCCGACTTGAGGATACCGACCACTTCGCGGATCGTTTCCTCTTCCAGATCGGTGCGTTTCACCAGGTCTTCGACCGAGCGTTCGAGTACACTCTTGGCCGTGTCGCAGCCGATGCTCTTGAACTGGTCGATGATCCATTGGTCGATTTCGTCGCTGACTTCATCGAGGTCGACGTCTTCTTCCTCCACTTCGCGGTATACGTCGATGTCGTAGCCGGTCAGCATACTGGCCAGGCGGATGTTGAGCCCGCCCTTGCCGATGGCCAACGACACTTCGTTCGGTTTCAGGTAAACGCCGGCCGTTTTGTTCTCCTCGTTCAACTCGATCGATGACACCTTGGCCGGGTTCAGCGCACGTTGGATCAGCAGTTGGGTGTTGTTGGTCCAGTTGACCACATCGATATTTTCGTTTTTCAGCTCCTTGACGATCGAGTAGATGCGCGAACCCTTCATCCCGACGCATGCTCCGACGGGATCGATCCGGTCGTCGTAGGACTCGACGGCCACCTTGGCCCGTTCGCCCGGAATGCGGACGATCTTTTTGATGGTGATCAGGCCGTCGAAAATTTCCGGAACCTCCAGTTCGAACAGGTGTTCGAGGAACTCGGGCGCCGTGCGCGAAAGGATGATCGCCGGGGTGTTGTTGCGCATTTCGACCTTATAAACGATCGCCCGGATGCTGTCGCCCTTGCGGTAGAAATCACTCGGTATCTGTTCCGACTTGGGCAGGATCAGTTCATTGCCGTCGTCATCCAGTACCAACACCTCTTTTTTCCACACCTGGTACACTTCGCCGGTGATGATCTCGCCCACCATGTCCTTGTATTTGTTATACAGATTGGCCTTTTCGAGGTCCATGATGCGCGAGGCCAGATTCTGGCGCAGCGACAGCACGGCCCGGCGCCCGAACGACGCCAACTTGATCTCGTCGGCCACCT
>JAITVB010000030.1 GCA_031286025.1 Rikenellaceae bacterium | reverse complement strand
CTTGCGAGTGTTTGTTTTCACCCGGTTGTTCGCGGATGTTGAGGTGAGTGTTTTCGAACGTGATGCGGTAGGCGGTGAAATCGTCGGCATCGATCGCCACGCTTTGTGAACGCATTGTCCCGACGCCCGGTTTACCGGCATAGTCGTCGTAGGTAAGGACGGTGGTCTTGGCGTTTTCGCCCACGAGCACCACATGGTTCCTGCCCTTGGCGAGGGTCATTTTCTCGTAATAGCGGCCCGGTTTGACGCGGATGATCCATTTCCCGTCCTGGAAATTTTCGGGTACGGCGTCGAAAGCGGCCTGAACGGTGGTGTAATCGCCCGAGCCGTCGGGGGCTACGATTTTTGTGATGTCGGCCCGGCCCGGCAAGGCGGCGGCCCAAAGCGCTCCGAAGAGCAGGATGGCTGTTTTTTTCATAATTCGGTGTAGATCAATTTCCACAAAGATATAAAAACGCCGGATGGAAAGCAAAAAAACGCTATTGTGGTGAGAGGTGTTATGTGCTGTCGATTTTTTTCCTATTTTTGTTCTTCACGCAAACAAACTCAAAAAACCATAAAAAGATGAAACGATCGAGTCTGTTACTCCCGGTGATCTTCCTGTTGGGGATTTTGCCGGCATCGGCCCAACGCCTGCCGTCGTTCCCGACTGCTGAAGGCTACGGCGCCTACACACCCGGCGGCCGCGGCGGCGAAGTGATTGCCGTGACCAACCTCAACGACAGCGGTCCGGGCAGCCTGCGTGCCGCCGTCGAAGCCGAAGGACGCCGCACGGTCATTTTCAAAGTGTCGGGAACGATCGAACTGAAAAACTTCTTAGTGCTGACCAATCCCTACATCACGATCGCCGGGCAGACCGCCCCGGGCGATGGGATCTGCCTGAAAAACTATCCGTTGGATGTCAAAGGCGCCCACGATGTGATCATCCGCTACCTGCGCGTGCGTCCGGGTACCGACTCGGGCCTCGAAGGGTCGAATATCGACGGGATCGAAGTGTCGAATTCGCAGAACGTGATCATCGACCACTGCACCATCGGTTGGACGGGCGACGAAGCTCTCAACTCCTGGAAAGGCAACCGCAACGTGACCGTACAGTGGACCCTGATCCATGAACCGTTGAACGAAGCGATGCATTCCAAGGGCGAACACGGCTTCTCGGCCTCGCTCGGTGGGGAGAACAGCACCTACCACCACAACCTGTTCGTGAGCGGCAAAGGCCGTAATCCGAGCATCGGCGGCAACGGCGACTTCCACACGATCAACCTCGATTTCCGCAACAACGTGATCTTCAACTACGGCGCCCGCACCTGCGACGGCAAACCGATGACGATCAACATGATCAACAACTACTACAAGTCCGGCCCGGCCACTTCGCCCCAGGTGAAACGCCGCGTGGCGCTGATCGACAACGCTGAAAAATACGGCTTCTACGGCATTTGGTATATTGACGGCAACTACGTCGACGGCTATCCCGCCATCTCGGCCGACAACTGGAACGGCGGCGTAGACCTCGACTCGGGCGTGACGCTCGAAAAGAACCGCGCGCCGAAACCTTTCCCGACATTGCCCGTAAAGACCCAGTCGGCACCGGATGCCTATGCCGATGTGCTTGACCATGTGGGCGCTTATCCCGATCGCCGTGATATCCATGAAAAACGTGTGGTCGAAGAAACCCGCAGCGGTAAGACGACCTATGGCAACGGTATCGTTAACTGGGTGAAAGATGTGGGCGGTTATCCCGAATATAAAAGTACTCCGGCTCCGGTCGACACTGACGGTGACGGTATTCCGGATGCCTGGGAAAAAGCTCATGGTTTGAACGCCAACGATCCGGCCGACGGCAAGAAAGAGGGTACTTCGGGTTACACCAACCTCGAAGGCTACCTCAACGGCCTGGTCAGCGATAAATATTGATTTGAGGTTTTCGAGGAGAAAAAGGTCGTCGATTATCGGCGGCCTTTTTCTGCTATTGTAACCTTCTTTATGGTTTTTTGACCATGGCCTGTAGCGTACATCCGTCGGTTTGCCGTCGCTCGCTCCTCGCCCTATCCCCGTTGGGCGGCTTCCCAACCGATGATAGCGTTTTTGCGCTCTTCGCCATAGCGATAGTTGCCGATGACACCGGTCGCACGGATTACCCGGTGACAGGGGATCAGCAGTACAACGGGATTGTTGCCCAACACCGTTCCTACAGCCCGCTGCGCACCCTCGTGGCCCGATTTAAGCGCCAGGTCGGCATAAGTTGTCAGTCCGCCGACCGGAACCTGAAGCAGGGTTTTCCAGACGTTCAACTGGAAATCGGAACCCCGCAAGTGTAGCCGGATCTCGTCGGGCCTGCTCCAGTCCTTGGCGAATATCGACAAGGCGGTTTGTTGGTGCCGGTCGAGGAGGGGCCGGTATCGCGCATGCGGGAAATGGCTTTTCAACCGTTCCAACGCCGCGGCCTCTCCCTCGTCGGCAAAGGTCATGTGACAAATCCCTTTCTCTGTCGATGCGATGGCAACCGTCCCGAAAGGGGTGTGGGCAAACGAGTGATTGATGGTCAACGACTCCCCGCCGTGCTTGTATTCGCCGGGAGTCATGCCCTCGATCCGGATAAAGAGGTCGTGCAGACGGCTACTGGTCGACAGCCCGACTTCGCAGACCGTGTCGAACAGCGTAGCGCGGGTCTCCCTGAGGATCTTCTTCGCGTGTTCCACACTCAGGTAACGGGCAAATTGCTTGGGTGTGACGCCGACCCACTCATGGAACATCCGTTGGAAATGGCACGGACTCAGATGGACATGGTTGGCCACCTCGCCCAACGCCGGCTGATATCGATAATTTTTCACCAGAAACTCGATCGCGGCCGCAATCCGTTCGCTGTCTGTCTCTTGCTGTGTTTTCATGGTTTGGTGTCAATCGCCCTGAAATTCATAGGCCAAAAGTTGTTTTTTGACCTCCGTGCCCCAGTGGTAGCCGTCGAAGCTGCCGTCGCATCTCACAATACGGTGGCACGGGACGATGTAACTCACCGGATTGGCCCCCACCGCCCTCCCGACGGCTTGTGCCCCTCCGATATTGGGGGCGAGCGAACCATAGGTCGAAAGTCGCCCGTGGGGAATGCGTGCCAACTGCCGCCAGACGGCGACCTGAAACGGGGTGCCCTTCAAGTGGAGCGGAAGCGCCAATCCACGATTACCATTGCAATATTCGACAGCCGGTAGTTGAAATTCGTCCGTACCTTCTTCTTGGGGTTGTCCGGAAAACCGGCGTGCGAAATCCGCCTTGATCTCCGCATCGCCCCGACACGCAAATCCGGAAAAGCACAATCCCTTGGACGTGCCGGCCAACAGCAGCCGGCCGATGTCGGTATCCCGGAAAGCATACCGTATCGTCTGGCGGCCATCTTCCGCCGTCCACTCCACAAACCGGAGGTTGGGCGGCGCTTCGCCGTAGTCGTTCACGGGCGACGTGCGCTGCCTGATCGCCTCTCGGCCGAGGCAACGCGCCTCGAAAAAGGGATCGTTCAACAGTTCGTTTATTCGGCCGAATATCGTGTTCATATCCTGAATATTTTAAATCGAAGGTCGTAACTTTGCGGAATATTGTCATCCGTTTTCCCTCAATCTTTGTTGGGGATAAATTCCCCGGCCAACAGGCGTCGCTTCACCGCTTCGCCCCAGAAGTAGCGGTCGAAGCCGCCAGTGTTTTTGACCGCCCGGTGACAGGGGACGATCCGGAAAATAGGGTTTCGGCCGTTGGCTGTTCCGGCTGCCCGGGCCTGCCTTACGCCGCCACCCAAGGTCGCGTAGGAAACCACCCTGCCCGAAGGAATGCGGATCAGCCGGCGCCAGATCCCGGTCTGATAGGGAGTACCCCGCAGGTGGAACACGATATGTTCGTCCCTTTTTCCGTCCAGAAAATCAAGCGCCTGTTTTTGCCGGAATGTTCGGGCTTCGACCTGCGTGGCGTAGCCGAACCGTTTTTGAAAATCCCGCAGCACCGCTTCCGGGTTACCTTCCGCCAAGCCGAGATAACACACTCCAAACGGCGTGTTGGCGGCCAACACCCGGCCGAAAGAGGTGTCGGCGAACGTATATTCGACTGGCAGCCGGTCGTCGGCCGGCTGCCAGTCGAGGATTTCGATATCGGCCCAGGGAACGTCCGGCAACTCGTCGATCATGCGGCCGAGAATGGCTTTCCCGCTCGGGCCGGCATCGGCTTGGGCAGCGTCGGGAATTGCACCCGGGACATCTTTACAGGACTGGTTGTCGACCATGTTTTATTCCGCTTACCACACAAAGGTAATACGATCCGGACGAACAAAGCACCCGAAACTTGCGGTATTCCGAAGATTAACCGTATTTTTACGGTCGGCACCGGCAATTAAAGATCAAAAGCGTGTGTTCGTCGTATCCTTGACCCGCCAAAAGCCTGTCGAAGAGGTTGGGAAATTCATCCGGGCGCACGACCTTTCAAGATAGCCCGATTGCCCGGGTCCTCTTGTTTCTCAAAAAGAATTACTACCTTTATTCCGAGTTATTCGAGTCAATGGGAAAGCACGACAAACGGCGAAAACCCGTTTGTTCCCAAATCATTGCCCATTTGTCTCTCAGACCTCCAAACAACCGATCCACAGAAAACATAACCCAAAAACCATTCTTTTGATGATCATGAAGACGAGAATTCTTTTTATTGTAACCAGTGTCCTGCTCATTGCAGGCGGCGTATGCGGACAAGATTACATGTATGCCGGTGTAAGGAAGGACATGGTGCATGGCGGCACCGTTACGAATGTTGCGCCGGCCGCCCAATCGCCGGTGGTAAAATTTGACACCGGCGGCGGCGGCAAGGTCGCTTCGCAGTCCGTCAGCGCCGGTGATAAGGTTAAGGTTCCGGCCCGTCCGACAAAAGCCGGTTGGGTATTTGTAGGTTGGTATACCGATCAAACCGCCGACCTCGACATGTGGGACTTTTTGAACGACACGGTGTCTGAAACCATGACGCTATATGCCAAGTGGGTTCAAGTAGACGAAACGCATCGCCTGCTGAACGCCTACGCATCGGCCGAGGAGCTTAAAAATCCGTATGTCGCGGCTACGTTGCAGACCTTGGGCGAATTGTCTGCCGACCAACGCACGTTGACGTTGCCTGCGGGTACGACGGTGTATGTGGCTCCCGGCGTGTACTGGACGGATTTAACGTACAGGCAAGGCTTTCCTTTTGACAACAGCGGCTTTGTAATTCCGGGCCCGAATATCGGGCTGAGCATTCTGGGCGCAAACCTCTCTTTCATCGGACTGACCGCAGACGCTAAAGACGCGCACATCTGCGGCAATCGTGGCGAAGGAGGGGCAAAGGGTCTGGGCGCAAGCGGCAGTTGGTATGCGCTCGCCCTCTCCACCGGCTTTCACGGCGAGAACATCACCATCGCCAACTACGCACAGGAGGATCTGGTCTATCCGCGCGACCCGTCGCAGAATATATCCAAGCGCATAAAATCCACGAATCACGCCGAGGTTTTACGCCCTGCCGAAGCCGGGATCGACAAGATGTATTTTGAAAACGTCCGGTTTATAGGCTTTTTGAACATGATGGCCGGTTTTTCGCCCGCCCGCGCGTATTTCAAAGAGTGTACCCTCCAATGTACCGACGACGCGATTTTCGGCGGCAACATCAATGTGTATGAAAAGTGTACGTTCTATCTATACGACAACCACCCGTCGGCCGGCGGAGCCAGTGCCGGCGGCATCAACGCTCTGTTGGGCTGCAAACTTATCGGGATGCCGCAGATGACCTATGCGAGCCTTCACTTCACCAAGATATCCCGGGGAAACGGCGCCGACGCCAGTTCGATTTTCGCCCTCATCGACAACGAATTCCTCGGCCGGATCGAAACGGTCGAGTGGGAAAACGTGGTGCGCGAGGATGCCCGCCAGGCCGTGTCGAACAACACCATCGGCGAGAACAGAAGACCGCTCGTGATCAGCTCCGCCCAACCGCAGGTTTCCGTTACTTATGCCGGGGCCGCTTTAAACGCCTTTAAAGTCGGCAACGAGTACAACGTCTACAATCTGTTGAAAGGGACGGACGGCTGGGACCCGAAAGGACAGAACACCGCCC
>JAITVB010000020.1 GCA_031286025.1 Rikenellaceae bacterium | reverse complement strand
CGCCCGAAACGATGGCCGTGGCTACGCCCACCACATTGCCGCTGCCGATGCAGCCGCCGATGGACACGCACAACGTTTGGAAAGAGGACAATGCGCCCTTATCGCCCGAATCCCTCCATCCACCCTTCAGCGGCTTGAATATGGCCTGCGATATGCAATGCCCGAAATGGCGCACCTGCACCCAGTCGGTCACAAAACTGTAAAAAATATGCAGGGCAACCAGGAGGAACATCATCCAGTTCCCCCAAATAAAAGCGTTCATGTTAATAATGATATCGGTGAATTGATCCATAAATACCTCCCTTCGTTATTGTTAAATGCGCATCTAAAATTGCAATTACCAGGTTACTCCATCCTTCCCTATTCGCACTCTTTACCCGATTAACGCGAAGCGCGAAGGGATTATTAAGGGACGCAGTCCCTTAAGCGGGGACTGGCAAGCATCTAAAGACGCGGCAGCGCCCCAGCGTAGCCCCCGTTCCCTCAATTATCGTACAATACCACCTGCGAGAAATCGGCTGCTTTGAGGGACGCGCCGCCGATCAGGCCGCCGTCGATATTCCTTTGCGCCATGAGTTCTTTTACATTACCGGGGTTCATCGATCCGCCGTATTGAATGCGCACCTCTTCGGCGGCTTCCAGGCCGAACTCTTCGCGTATCGCTTTGCGGATGACACCGCAAACCCGCGCCGCTTCCTCCGATGTGGCCGTTTTGCCCGTGCCGATCGCCCAAACCGGTTCATAAGCGATCACCAGTTTTCCGTACTGTTCTGCGGTGAGGTTGAAAACCACCTCTTCGATCTGCGCCTTCACCACGTCAAAGTGGCTGCCTGCTTCGCGTTCGTCGAGTTTTTCGCCCACGCAGTAGATCGGCGCCAAACCGTTGGCGTAAGCCTGCGCCATCTTCTTGTTGAGCGTTTCCGACGTTTCGCCGTAATATTCGCGGCGTTCCGAGTGGCCCAGGATCGTAAATTCGACGCCCAACGAAGCGATCATCTGCGCCGACACTTCGCCCGTGTAAGCCCCTTTGGCCTCGGCCGCGCAATTCTGCGATGACACGCGGATACCCGTGCCTTGGGCGGCTTCCACGATCTGGCTCAAGTGGGTAAAGGGTGGCGCCACGACCAACGTCACGCAGTCGCGCACCTCGTTTTTCAATGCGGCCACCCCGCTGAGCAGGGCAGCACCTTCGGCCGGGGTGGTGTTCATTTTCCAGTTACCGGCGACAATCCGTTCTCTCATTTTTTATACTATTTCGGTTTATTCGTTTCCTGTCCATTGCTTCACGTCCTCGGGTCTGGGCGGCGTGAGGCCGAGTTTGTTCTTTTTGTTAAACCCGCATAGGTCGTTGAACAATTTTCCCGAGGCGAGTTTGGTAAGCGATTCGAGAGTGACGTAGCCCATTTTCTGCAATACCTCGGCCCATTCGGCGGGAATACCGAGGGCGACATAGGCTTCGATCGGGTCTTTGGCCGCTTTCTTTTCGGGGCGCATCTGCGGGAAAAACAGTACGTCCTGGATCGACGACTGGTTGGTCATGAACATCGTCAGCCGGTCGATTCCCATCCCCATCCCCGAGCAGGTGGGCATGCCGTATTCGAGTGCGCGCACGAAATCCATATCGATGAACATCGCTTCGTCGTCGCCCTTTTCTGAAAGGCGCAACTGTTCCTGAAAACGATCCAGTTGGTCGATCGGGTCGTTCAATTCCGAGTAGGCGTTACACAACTCTTTCCCGTTCACGAAAAGTTCGAAACGTTCGGTCAGGTCTGGGTTCGTGCGGTGGCGTTTGCACAGGGGCGACATCTCGATCGGATAGTCGATGATGAAGGTCGGTTGCACCAACTCGTTTTCGCAGTATTGGCCGAAGATGGCGTCGATCAGTTTACCGGTGCCCATCGTCGGGTCGATCTCGACGTTGAGTCGTTTGCAGGCGGCGGCCAACTCTTCCTCGTTCTTGCCCGTAATGTCAAAACCCGTTTTTTCGCGGATGGCATCGGTCATCGTCAACCGGCGGAAGGGACGTTTGAAATCGATCCGGCGCTCACCCATGGTCACTTCCGTCGTGCCGTGCAGGGCCAGGGCCACGTGTTCGAGCATCTCTTCCGTGAAATCCATCATCCAGAAGTAGTCCTTGTAGGCAATGTAGATCTCCATCACCGTAAATTCCGGATTATGGGTCCGGTCCATTCCTTCGTTCCGGAAATCCTTGGCAAATTCGTAGACGCCGTCGAAGCCGCCCACGATCAGTTTCTTGAGGTAAAGTTCATTGGCGATGCGCAGGTAAAGCGGCATGTCGAGCGCATTGTGGTGCGTGATGAACGGCCGTGCCGCCGCCCCGCCGGGAATCGGTTGCAGGATGGGTGTTTCGACCTCCAAATAGCCCTTGCTGTTAAAAAAATCGCGCATCGTGGCGACGATCTTGCTCCGTTTCACAAACGTATCCCTTACCTGCGGGTTGACGACCAGGTCGACGTAGCGCATTCGGTAGCGCTGTTCGGGATCGACAAAGGCGTCGAACACCTGCCCGTCCTTCTCCTTGACGATCGGCAGCGGGCGCAGCGATTTGCTCAGCAGGGTCAGTTCCCGGCAGTGGACCGAGAGTTCGCCCATCTGGGTAATGAACGCGAAACCCTTGATGCCCACGAAGTCACCGATATCGAGTAATTTTTTGAAGACGGTGTTATAGAATGTCGTGTCCTCTCCCGGACAGAGTTCGTCGCGTTTGACATAGACCTGGATCCGGCCCGTGTGATCCTGCAATTCGAAAAACGAGGCGCTGCCCATGATGCGGCGGCTCATCATTCGTCCGGCCAGGGTTACTTCCTGAAAATTTCCTTTTTCGGGGTCGTAGTCGGCGGCGATCCGGCCGGCGGTGGCGGTCACTTCGAAGCGGGCCGCGGGATAAGGGTCGATGCCTAAGCGGCGCAGTTCGGCGAGAGATTGGCGGCGGATCTGTTCCTGTTCGGAGAGTTCAACGGGGTTCATATCGACAGAAAATTATCGTGCAAAGATAATCAAAGCCCTCGTAAAAACGGCAAGGTATGGATAAAAATGAGTC
>JAITVB010000008.1 GCA_031286025.1 Rikenellaceae bacterium | reverse complement strand
GAGCGCGATGACGTTGGCCTTGCCCGGCACCGGTTTGTTGTCGCCGCCCTCCTCGCCCGGAGAGGGCGGTACGACGCCGTCGCGGCCGTCCTCGCCGTCCTCGCCGCGCAGGTAGTGCCAGAAATCGAGTAGAGTGACCTGGTTCACGGGCCATTTAGCGCCCGGATTGTGGGGATTGTCGAGCCCCTCTTCAGACCGCACGTCGAGCACCCACTGGCCGTAGGCGCTCAGGCCGTCCGCGCCGTCCTTGCCGGTCATGTAGCGGTAGAAGTCGTTCATCGCGATCTTGTCCTTGGGCCAATCCCTGCCCGGATTGTGCGGGTCGGCGAGACCGAGGGCCACCGCGTCCTTCCACAGGTCGTAGGCCGTCTTGCCGTCGAGGCCGTCCATGCCGCCCGGGCCGTCCAGACCGTTGACGCCGTCGATCCCGTCCTCGCCGTCCTTGCCCTTGAGGTAGCGGAAGAAGTCGTCGGGGTCGGTGCCTTCGATCCACTTCGGATCGCCGCCGCCGTCGATCCACTTTTGCCAGTCGTCGTAGGCCGACAGCCCGGGAACGCCCTGCGAGCCGGTGTCGCCCGTCAGGTACTCGTAAAAATCGGCCATGTCCGTTTTGTTTTTCGGCCACTCGTCCTCCTGCGGCGTGTGGGGGTTGTCCAACCCGTTCGCCACGTCGGCTTTCCACAGCTCGTAGGCGCTCAGACCGGCCGGGCCGGGGGTGCCTCCTCCACTGCCGGGCGTACCGGGCGCGCCCGGCGCACCGTCCTCGCCCATCAGGTAGCGGTAGAAGTCGTCCATGTCGGTCTCGTCGGCGGGCCACCTGTCCGCCTCGGGCGTGTGGGGATTATCCAACCCCGCGGCGCTCTTCACATCGTCCACCCACTGATCGTAGGCCGACTTGCCGTTCGGGCCGGGATCTCCCTTGTCGCCCTTGAGGTAGCGGAAGAATCCGGGCCGGTCGGTGGCCTCGTTCCAGTCGATCTCACCATCTTCGACCGCCTTGACCCAAACCTCGTAAGCCGAATCTCCGGCGGGGCCTTTGGGCATGTTTATTATCAATTCATTGCTGCATGAGACTAATGATAAAAAGAGTACAACTCTCGATATCGTCAATAATTTGAAGCGATCCTTGTTCATATTCTTTAGGGTTTACTCGGGTTTATTATTAACAGCAGTTTGACGGTTCCCGCAGGCTTCCCGCAAAATGTGGGGCTTTTACCGCCCGATGGAGCTGTCCTGCCGCATCGAAACGAGGCCTCGTCTCGCACCTGAAAGGGCGGGGACGAACGACGTGATGAGGACGAAAAGTAATGCAGGCGACATTGTTAAAATTTACTTGTACGGTGCAAACATAATCAAAGTTTCAATACTGTAATACTTTTTGCAAGATAATTTGCCATTCAATCGCCGTATGCCGTATTATTATGCTTGTTTTCAGTGCATAAAAAAAGATTCCAATGCTGTTAAAACAGGCGTTGCGGCAATGCCTGCGGTAAAAATTTATTACAGTATGTATATTATAAATATAAAGCACACATCCAACCAACCACCGCTTTCTCGCGGAAATATTGTGTGTGTTTCGGAAACGCTATTTTCGCAATCAAGGCCCAAGCATTATCTTCCCGGTAACTTCCCGGAACTTGGTTGCCTCCGGGATTACCAACGGTTACGGATTCAGACAGGAATAAAAACCAACGGCATTCCCGATTTGCACGGCGAGAGGCCGTCCCTGCGTGCAGGGACGGCCTCTCGCCGTAACGTTGCAAGACTTACAGCCCGGGAAGATCCGGTTTTTTCCACTATTCCCGACCCTCTCGGGGGATTGCGTGCACTTGACCGAATGCTTGCCATTCGCTTTGGAACAGCCTTGTCGTTATAAACGCACAAAAAATACTATCTTTGTGGATGAAAGGCGCCCCACGATATTTTTATTCGTCCGGGTGTGAAAACCGTTTCATGGAAATTTACACGTAGTGTACCTGTTTTGGGAGTTATGAGGATTTTTTGTCGTTGGATGTTTGCGCTGATGTTCGTCTTCGGGGGGAAGGCCGCTTTCGGGCAGTTGACGATCGAGCGTGAAACCAACCCCGAGGTTGTCGATATTCCCCGAAAGCCCGACGAACGGTTTGCCAAACCCGACCTGGGCGGGCTTTCCTATACCACCGACGCGATGATCGCCGCCGAACGCCGCCGCCTGCGCAAAGAGCGAAACACTGTGCAACTCGACTGGATGCTCGGCGCCTCGCAGGCCGGTTTTTCGAACTGGTCGAAAGGGGGCGACAATACCTTCACCGGCCGCTCGACCCTGTTGTTCAAACATGTCTACAACCGTCAAAAATACAACATCGAAACCCGTTTCGACGCCGTCTACGGCCTCAACGTAATCGACACCGTCATTTTCAAGAACGAGGACCGGTTTATCCTGGCCAACACTTTCGGGTGGAAGATCAACCCCAGGTGGTCGTACACCCTGACGGCCCTGTTGCAGTCGCAATTTTCGAACGGGTACAAGTCGCGCACGAACCATACCCTCGTTTCGGGTTTCATGTCGCCGGGGACGCTCAATATCGGGGCGGGGTTCCGGTTCAATCCGCCCAAGTCGCCGCTGAACGTCAACTTTTCGCCCATCTCGGGCAATATCCTTTTTGTGTTGGACGACGAACTCTCGGCCAAGAAAACGGCCGGGATCGACTCGGCCAGACATGTCAAGCCGACCGTCGGCCCGGCGCTTGAGATGCTTTTCGACAAAAATTTCGGCAAGAAGGAAAAAGTGCGCTTCCGCACCTGTTTCAACGGTTTCTATAATTACAACATGACGCTTCCGCCACAGGTGCGGTGGGATAACTCGCTGACCTTTAAACTGACGAAGGTGTTGGCCCTTAGTGGCTACTGCAACCTGATCTACGACAAGACGATGGTCACCCCCAACCCCGATCATGACGTGCAATGGAGTTACGGGGGCGGATTAACCCTCACGTTCAACTATAAGAACAAATAAGAGGAAAGGCTGTCCGTCCGGCGGTATGTCCTGTCCGCAGCTACCGGACAAACAAATCGAAAAATTCGCTTTCGGGAATGGCGCTGCCCAATAATTCATGGATGGCCCAACGGCCTTCATCGCCCAGGTCGAGCGAAAAATCGTTGACAAACAGTTGGATGTGGCTCCATAACACGTCGTCGCTCAATTCGCGGGCATGGGCCCTGACAAAGGGATAGGAGTCCTGTGGATGGGCCAACGCATGGGCTACACTCCGACGTAGCACCCGGTCAACGGCAGCCTGTATTTCGCCCGGCAGTTCCCGTGATACAGCGATCATCCCCAACGGCAGGGGCAGGTTGCATCGCCGTTCCCACTCCGCACCCAGGTCGGCGACCAGTTGCAATCCCTTTTCCCGGTACGTAAAGCGCCCTTCGTGGATCAGCACTCCTGCATCGGCTTCGCCGTCCATTACCGCCTCGGCGATGTCCGAAAAGAGATAGGTGCATTTTTGTTCCAATGCAGGAAACAGACGGTCGAGCAGCAGATTGGCCGTGGTGTGCCGGCCGGGAATGGCGATGCGCACCTCGCGGGTCAACTCATCAGGACAGATCCGGCGGCGACTCACCAACAGCGGGCCGTTGCCGCGCCCCAGGGCGCTGCCGCTGTTCAGCACAGCGTATTGCTCGCGGATCAGGGGCAGGATCGAATAACTGGCCTTGGTGATTTGTGCCTCGTCGCGTCGGGCGGCCCGGTTTAGCTCTTCGATATCCATCAACTGCAGGTCGAACGAAAGCCCTTCGGTATCGATGCGGCGGTGAAGCAGCGCGTCGAACATGAACGTGTCGTTCGGGCA
>JAITVB010000165.1 GCA_031286025.1 Rikenellaceae bacterium | reverse complement strand
TGTAGCGGGCAAATCGGGCCAAAAAGCGATTGGGGAACGGTTTCCGATAGACGGCCTCGATGATCAGGTTGCGGTCCAACCGATACTCTTCGAACAGGTCGTCGGCAATCTCGCGCGGCAACCGATTCTTGAAAATACCGTTGATCAGCAGTTTGCCGAGGTGTGCGCCGCTCCCTTCGTCCCCCAGAATAAAGCCCATCGGGGGCGTATTGCGGACGATCTGTCCCCCGTCGTAACAACACGAGTTGGAACCTGTTCCGAGAATCGACACGATCCCCTGACCGTCGCCGCACAAGCCGCGGGCAGCGCCCAACAGATCGCTTTCGACCTCGACGGCGGCTTCGCGCCATACTTTCCGGAGGGCGGTTTCTACCGCTCGCTTCGTGACCGGCAGGCAACCCGCACCATAGAAATAAACCGAGCCGACAGCCTCGGGCACATCGCGCAACCCGGTGCGAATCGTAGCGGTGATTTCCTCGGGCGACTGATAAACGGGGTTAATTCCGACGGTTTGCGCCGCCACCGTTTCTCCGCCGTTCAGAAAACGCCAATCGGTCTTGGTCGAGCCGCTGTCGGCTACGAGGGTCCATTTCCCGTCTTTTTTCATCTTGGGTTGGGGGATCGGATGATGGGTTACATCTCGACAAATGTAAAGATTTATTGTTACATTTGAGTCGCAAAAGCGAGAATTGACGATGAAAAAGCAAATATCGTGCTTCGTGGCGGGCGGCCCGGCAAAGCCCGTTGAACTCACTCGTGCGGCGTTGTCCGAATGTCCGGTCGTCGTTGGGGTCGAAGTGATGGAAGAACCGTTGTACACGACCGCCGCGTTACGGTTGATCGCCCGGCGGTGCCGCACACCCTACCTGTTGATTTATACCCGTTCGACAGCGTTGCGCCTGGGAGAGAATGCACTCGAACGTTTCCTCGCAGTGGCTTCTGCCACAGGCGCAGCGATGGTTTACAGCGATTATACGGAGCAGGACGGCGAACGGCTTACGCCTCACCCCACGCTTGATTATCAGCCCGGTGCGCTGCGCGACGACTTTGATTTCGGCGGGGTGCTTTTTCTGCATGCACAGCCGTTCAAACAAGCCGTGCGGCAAATGGATGCAGGGTTGCGGTACGGGGCGTTGTATGACCTGCGGTTGCGGCTCTCGCGATTGGGGACGATCCTGCGCGTTCCGGAAACCCTGTACGTGCAAGACCTGACCGATCGGCGGACTTCGGGTGAGCGGCTATTCGATTATGTCGACCCGCGCAACCGCGCCGTGCAGATCGAAATGGAGAGCATCTGCACCGCCCACCTGAAGGTCGTCGGCGCATTACTGAAACCACCGTTCGAAGCGGTCGATGTTGCCCGGGGCCGTTTCCCGGTCGAAGCCTCGGTCATCATTCCCGTCCGCAACCGGGCGCGGACGATTGCCGACGCCGTTCGCTCGGCCGCAAACCAGATCACGGAAAAGCCTTACAACATCCTCGTGGTCGACAACCATTCGACCGACGGCACGACCGACATCCTCGGAGAACTGGCTGCCGCCGACCCCCGGATTGTCCACATCGTCCCCGGGCGCACCGACCTCAACATCGGCGGCTGTTGGAACGCCGCCGTGAGCGCCCCCCGCTGCGGACGTTTTTCGATACAGCTCGACAGCGACGACCTTTACATCGACAGCAATGTGATCCAAACAATCGTCGGCACTTTCCACACCGAACGCTGCGCGATGGTGATCGGCAGCTATCGGATGGTCGACGTCGATCTGCGCGAAATTCAGCCCGGAGTGATCGACCACCGCGAATGGACGCCTGAAAACGGTCCGAACAACGCCCTGCGCATCAACGGGCTCGGTGCGCCGCGCGCCTTCTACACACCCATTCTGCGGGAAAATCTATTGCCGAACACTTCTTATGGCGAAGATTATGCCGTGGGGTTGGCCCTGAGCCGCCGTTACCGCATCGGGCGCATCCGGGAACCGCTCTACCTCTGCCGCCGTTGGGAGGGTAATTCCGACGCCTCTCTCTCTCTCGACCGTGTCAATGCCAACAACCGCTATAAGGATACCCTGCGGACGATCGAACTCGCCGCCCGCCAAACCCTATTGAAAAGATGACCGGTTTGAGGCAACGGATCGATAAACTGTTCGACGTCCAGTTGGCCGTCTGGCCTCTGCTGCGGGCTAACCGCCGTACTCTGTCGCGCTTGGCCGGGCGAGAAACCGAGGCCGGTGGCGAACGGCTCGCGCTGCTCTTCAACCCGGAGCGGGCCCGGTCGACCGTTGCCCCGTTGGATGCAGAGAGTGTCCGGCGGCGGCCCTGTTTCCTGTGTGCGACCAACCGCCCGCCCCTGCAACAGGCCGTTGAATGGCGCACTTACCAAATCCTCATAAATCCCTATCCGGTACTGGATCGCCATTTGACCATCGCCAACGGCGAACATCGCGACCAACGGATTGCGGGCAGGACGACCGATTTTACAGCGTTAGCCGTTGAATTGGAGGGTTATACCATTTTATACAACGGGGCCAAATGTGGTGCTTCAGCTCCGGATCATCATCATTTTCAGGCGGTTCTGCAAGGCAGCCTGCCTCTCGAACAAAAATCCGGCACGGACGACGGTCGCACCGTGTGGTGGAGCGATCCGACCGGCCATACTTCGGTGTGGAGCTTGGCCGATGGTCTGCGCCGGGTAATCGGAATCGAAGTCAAATTTTCAGAAATTACCGAAAACACCCGCGAACTCGCCGCCGAAAAAGCGGCCGTCCTGATGGAAACCATTTTGGCAGCCTTGGCCGAATGCCAACCCGGCGAACCCGAAGCGAAAGTCAATGCCCTGGCCTGGGCAGATGCAACACACCTGACGGTACTGCTGCTGCCCCGCGAAAAACATCGCCCGGTGCGCTTCTTCCGCGACGATGGCGGGCAGGTGTTGTTCAGCCCCGGCGCAATCGATATGGCGGGACTCGTAATCACCGTCCGCCCCGAAGATTTTAAGAAACTCGACAGCAACATGTTGGAGGAAATGTTTTTAGAAGTTATCCCATCGGATGTCGATTGGCGGGAAATGACGAAAAATTGCACGCGATGGCTCGACAAGAACCCGTAATCAGCGTCGGTATCGTCACCGCTTCCCGGATTGCTGTCCGCTTCACAGGCGATTTTTCGGAAGCGGCTTCCGGAGGCTTCGTGACCGGTGATGCCATTTTCGATACATCCGACGATACGGCTGCCGGTCGGGAATTTTTCCCTGTCGACTCGGCCACGGGCTTTTTCGAATTGTGTGACGTGGTGATCGGCAAGGAGTTCCATTGGGAACGCCGCGAAAACCAGTCGTTCCGCGGCGGGTTGCGGATCATTCGCGAGGAGGGCGGGTTGACGGCCGTGAACGTGGTCGGTATCGAGGAGTACTTGCGCAGCGTGATTTCGTCGGAAATGAGCGCCGCCTCGCCCCCTGAATTACTAAAGGCCCACGCAGTGATTTCGCGCAGTTGGCTGTTTGCGCAACTGGCCGAGGAGGAAATCAAAACCACCCTGCCTCCCGAAACGGCAGGCGAGATGATCCGTTGGTTCGATCGTGAGGAACATGCGAATTTTGATGTTTGTGCAGATGACCATTGCCAACGCTATCAAGGAATTACCCGCATTTCAAACCCGGCCGTCGACGCCACTCGTGGTGAAGTGCTGACCGCCGCCGGCGAAATATGCGATGCCCGCTACGGCAAATGTTGCGGTGGGGCGACCGAGGCGTTCGAACATGTTTGGGCCACCGACCCTCACGCCTACCTGACACGGGTGATCGACGCCGAAAACCCGTTGGCAGTGCCCGACCTCACACAGGAAGCCGCGGCCCGCACCTGGATACTGGCCCGGCCCGATGCGTTTTGCCATACGTCCGATCCTGACACTCTGCGTATGGTTTTGAATAATTACGACCAGGAAACGCCCGATTTTTTCCGTTGGCAGGTCGAATACGCGCAATCGGCACTTTCCGAACTGATCCGGCGACGCACAGGCATCGATTTTGGCCTTGTCAGCGCCTTGGAACCGATAGAACGGGGCGTGTCGGGAAGACTCGTAAAACTTCGGATCGTCGGCGACCGGCGGACGATGGTCATCGGCAAAGAGTTGATGATTCGGCGAGCGCTATCGGAATCGCACCTTTACAGTTCGGCTTTCGTCGTGGATGTGGAGACACGGGACACAGAACCCGTTTTCATTCTGCGCGGCGCCGGTTGGGGCCACGGCGTGGGGCTGTGCCAGATCGGTGCGGCGATGATGGCTCGCCGGGGAAAATCCTATGAAGAAATCCTCGCCCACTATTATCCGGGCGCAATGCGCGAAAGGATCTATTGATCCGGCCCGGATAGGAATCAGCCCGAAACCATGGATTCGAGGAAGATCATTTTCCCCCGTTCAAAAAGATTTCGGCCAGATCGAGATCTTCGGAGGTGGTTATCTTGAGGTTACGACGGTCTCCGGGACAAAGCGAAACAGGATGGCCCCAAGCTTCGACCACGCTCGCATCGTCGGTAAACGCCGCACCGTCGCCCGCTGCGGCATAGGCTCGCCGCAAGAGGCCGGTACCGAAAAATTGCGGAGTCTGGACAGCCCGATAGCGGCCACGATCGACGACGGCACTCTTCCCGTCCGGAAAAATCTCACGCAACGAATCGGTCACTTCGACCGCCGGGATTGCCGCTCCGGTGCGCCGCCCCCGGGCCAGTACCGACAGGATCAATTCGCGGCTCACCAACGGGCGCACACCGTCGTGAACGCCGACAAAAACCGCATCACCCACGGCCGCCAACCCACGGGCAACCGACGCAAACCGGCTCTCGCCCCCCGCCGCCACCTCGACCGGCACCGTAAAGCCATGTTTTTCGCACAAGGCCGTCCAATGTCCGATTTGCGCCACGGGTAGGACAACGATCAGTCGCGCACCGGGTAAGGCGTCTGAAAAGCGCTCGACGGTATGCATCAACAAGGGCTTTCCGGATAATTCCAGAAATTGTTTCGGGAGGGTGGCGCCCATCCGGGTGCCGCTTCCGCCGGCGACGATGATGATGGCTGTGTCGTTCATGTTCGTTTTTTATCGGCAAGACAGTGTTGGCCCGTCCAACGGATCGTTTCCGACATCGGACGGTAATGGAATCCGGCCAC
>JAITVB010000210.1 GCA_031286025.1 Rikenellaceae bacterium | reverse complement strand
AGGTCTTCCCTTTCGACGTCACCTTGCGGTACTTGGCGATCTGCACCTCGGCCTCAAGCGAGTCGTAACCTACGAAACGACTTTCGGCCACCGGATACACATCGACCCAATCGTCGGTTTCGACCGCGGCAGCCTGTCGCGAGCGTTCTTTCTGCGCGTCGAGTTCTTTCGAAAAACCTTCGAGATCGACGCCTACGCCCTGCTCCGAAGCGATCAGTTCGGTCAGGTCGATCGGAAAACCATAGGTATCGTAAAGGACAAAGGCATCGTGGCCCTGAATGTGATTCTGGCCGGAACCTTTGTTTATGGCGATCATCCCTTCGAGCAGGTTGATCCCGGTGGCCAACGTGCGCAAGAAAGAGGCCTCTTCTTCGGCGATCACTTTTTCGATCAGTCCCTGCTGGACTTTCAGTTCGGGGAACTGTTCTCCCATTTGGGCGACCAACACCGGCACCAAACGACAGATAAACGGCTCGTTGAAGCCGAGGTAAGTGTACCCGTAACGCACAGCCCGGCGCAGGATGCGGCGGATCACATAGCCCGCCTTGACGTTCGACGGCAGTTGTCCATCGGCGATCGAAAACGAGATGGCACGCAGGTGGTCGGCGATTACGCGCAGGGCGATATCGGTCTGTTCGTCCTTACCGTACGGCTTCCCGGAAAGGGTCGACAACGCGGTGATCGTCGGTTGGAACACGTCGGTGTCGTAGTTGCTCTTTTTGCCTTGCAGCACCATGCAGAGGCGTTCGAATCCCATCCCTGTGTCGACGTGGTTGTGGGGCAGCGCCTCAAGTGTGCCGTTGGCCCGGCGGTTGAACTGCATAAAGACCAGGTTCCATATCTCGATCACCAACGGATCGCTTTGGTTGACCAACTTTTCGCCCGGCACCTTGGCGCGTTCCGCCGGATCGCGCAGGTCGACGTGGATCTCGCTGCACGGGCCGCAGGGCCCTGTGTCGCCCATTTCCCAGAAATTATCCTTTTTGTTGCCGGGCAACACATGGCTTTCCGGCAGGAATTTCCGCCACAAGGCGTACGCCTCTTCGTCCTTGGCAATGCCGTCATCAAGGCTGCCCTCAAAATAGGTGGCATACATCCGGTCGGGATCGATCCCATAAATACCGTGCAGCAGTTCCCACGCCCACTCGATCGCCTCTTTTTTGAAATAGTCGCCGAACGACCAGTTGCCGAGCATCTCGAACATCGTGTGGTGGTAAGTATCCTTGCCCACTTCCTCAAGATCGTTGTGCTTGCCCGACACGCGGAGGCACTTTTGGGTGTCGGCTACCCGCGGATACTTCACCATGGCGTTGCCCAGGAAGAGATCTTTGAACTGGTTCATCCCTGCGTTGGTAAACATCAGCGTCGGGTCGTTCCTGACCACCATCGGGGCCGAAGGAACGATCCGGTGGCCCTTGTCGGCAAAGAAGTCGAGGAAAATTTTTCGGATCTGGTTCGGGTTCATATCTGTCTGTCCAAATAATTAACTGTGCAAAAACGTTGTATAGACCGGGTTGCAAAATTAATCAAAAACCGTTAATTTTGTATCTTGGCACACTAAATTGTTTCCGGGCAGACCGATGCCCCCGGAGCCCAACCGCCGACCAATGGCCAAAAAGGAGCATAAGCGATACAGATTCAACCCCCAGACGCTGACCTACGAGGTGATCACCATCCCGTTCCGGGTTCGTTTTTATCGTCTTTTGCGGAAGATTCTGATCGCGTTCATCCTCGCTTCGTTGGCCAACTTGGCCTTTTCCTATTTCTTCTATACGCCCAAGATGTACCGGATCAACAAGCAGCGCGAGGAACTGGTGTTGCAGTATAACCTACTCAACAATCGCATCCACGCCGCCACAGCGCGCCTCGACGACATCCGTCGGCGCGACAACGGGGTCTACCGGGCGCTTTTTGCGGTCGACACGATGAATATCCAGGGCGTTTACACCCCTTACCCCGATGCAAAATACGCCTCGCTCGACGAGCAGGACCGCTTCGCCCCGATGATCCGCCGCAGTTGGACGGATATCGACGCGTTGGGCCGGCGGCTCTACGCCGAGTCGCGTTCGCTCGACGACCTGCAACCGATGGCGGCCGACAAAGAAAAAATGACCGAAAGCGTCCCGGCGATCTGGCCTCTCGACAAGCGTAAGATCCGCAGTATCGGGGCTTTCGGCGGACGCACCGACCCGGTTTACGGTGGACGGGCCTTTCACGAGGGGATGGATTTCTCCGGCCCGGTCGGCACCCCGATCTATGCTACCGGCAACGGCAGGGTGATGATCAACCCGACGGGTTACGCCGGTTACGGCCGCCAGATCATGATCGACCACGGGTTCGGGTACCGGACCCGGTATGCCCATCTGAGCCGGATCGCCGTCATTCCCGGCCAGTCGGTCAAGCGCGGCGAGAAGATCGGCGAGTTGGGCAATTCGGGCAAATCGACCGGCCCACACCTCCACTATGAAGTGATCGTGCGCGGCACTCCGGTCAACCCGGTCAATTATTTCAGCAAAGAAATGAGCGACGCCGATTTTGCGAACATCATCGCCTCGGCCCGCGAAACCACTTTTGAAGTCGACTGAACGATGGGCAAACGCGAAGATATCCGCAGCGGACGGCGCGAAAGACACCCCGTCCATTTCCGACGCAAGTTGGTACGCTTTGGGGTGCACTTTTTCGCCGGGTTGGGGTTTGTCGTGTTCTACTATTTCGCCTTTTCGTTTTTCGTCGACACGCCGCTTGAGAGCGAGATGAAACGCTCGAACCGCCGTATGGCCGATGAATATCGTACCCTCACGCTGCGTTACGACACCCTCGAACGGGTGCTCGACAACGTGGCCGACCGCGACCGATACATCTTCCGCACGTTGTTCGATTCCGATCCGTTCCGTAACGACCAGTTCCAACAACGGCTGATGCGCTATGACACACTGCTGCGACAGACCAACCGCGAGTTGGGCGGCCGCTTTGCCGACCGGACGGCATATCTTGAGAACCGCGCCCGCCAGTTGGGCGAAGATCTGGCACTCCTGCAGAAGCGGATCGTGGTGCGCGGCCAGATGCTGAACCACATTCCCTCGATCCAACCGGTGATCAACAACGACCTGACCCGGTTGGCGACCTCTTACGGCATGCGCATCCACCCGTTTTACAAGACGTTGGCCATGCATCAGGGGGTCGATTACGTAGTACCGCAAGAGACGCGCGTCTTCGCCACAGCCGACGGCACGGTGGCCCGTGTGCAAACCGCCGCCGCCACCGGCCTGTCGATCACTCTTTCGCATGGCAATGGCTACGAAACGGCCTACAACCACTTGGACAAAGCATTGGTGCACGAAGGAGACAGAGTGCGTCGGGGCGAAATCATCGCCTCAAGCGGCGACACGGGTCTTTCGCTTGCTCCGCACCTCCACTACGAGGTGCGCCTGCGGGGGATGCGGGTAGATCCGATACATTACTTCTTCAACGAGCTCGGCCCCGATCGATACGACCGCGTGCGGCAACTGGCCGCCGTCGGAATGCAATCGTTCGACTGACCGTGTTCCGAAAAAACCTTTCGCCATTCCCCTTCTTTATCCGAAACCTTTCGAACCCGAACGATGCAACTCACGAAAAAGACCCGGAACCTGCTCTTTGCACTGTTTGCCATGCTGTTGGCGGTCTTTTTCGGGCTTGAACTGGCACTGGGATCGGTATCGCTGCCCCTGGGCGAGGTATGGAACTGGCTGCGCGGGGCTGAAACCGATCCAACGGCACGGGCGCTGCTCGGCACTTTCCGGCTGCCAAAAGCGATCGTGGCCGTGACAGCCGGGGCGGCGCTCTCGGCCAGCGGGTTGCAGATGCAGACGCTTTTCCGGAACCCGTTGGCGGGGCCCTATCTGTTGGGGGTGAGTTCGGGGGCGAGCCTCGGGGTGTCGCTGTTCCTGATAGGCATTCCGGTACTGGGGCTTCCTTTGTCCGCCGAATGGGTACGCAACCTCGGGGTGGCGGGGGCGGCGTGGGTCGGATCGGCGGCGATTCTGACCATTGTCTTTGCGGCAGCCACCCGGGTCAAGGAAATCATGGCCGTCCTGATCCTTGGGATGATGATCGGCAGCGGGGCGACGGCGTTAGTCGAAATTCTTCAATATTTGAGCCCTGAATCGGCCCTCAAGTCGTTCGTCGTCTGGACGATGGGGAGCCTCGGGGGTGTTTCTTCGTCGCAACTTTGGATTTTAGTTCTTTTCGTGGCGGCCGGCCTGTTGCTGTCGATTTTCCTGATAAAACCGCTCAACTTACTTTTATTGGGCGAATCTTATGCCCGTACCCTGGGGCAAAACACCCGCCGGGTGCGGACGATGATCTTTGCCGGCACCACGCTGTTGGCCGGGACGGTCACCGCATTCTGCGGCCCGATCGCCTTCATCGGCATCGCCGTGCCTCACATCACCCGGATGGTTTTCCGGAACGCCGACCACCGGGTGCTGATGCCGGCTTCGATGCTGATTGGGGCGGTGGTGATGCTTGGGTGCGACATCATTGCCCAACTGCCCGGAATGGACATGGTGTTGCCGATCAATACCGTGACGGCGTTGGTGGGCATCCCCGTTGTAATCGCGGTCATTGTTAAAAACCATAAATTTTTCTGATGGCAGTCGTTGGGACAAATACAGGAATCTGCATAAAAGGCCTCACGCTCGGCTATAAAAACGGCTCCGGCGGGGGGCGCATCCTCTGCCGTGAAGCAGGGTTGGAGGTCGCACCGAACACGGTCTGTGTGTTGCTCGGCCGCAACGGCACGGGTAAGAGCACACTGCTCCGCTCGATTGCCAGGGTCCATACGCCACTGACCGGCGAAATTTTTATCGGAGAAAATGCTGTGTGGCGCATGACCGACCGTGAATTGTCGGAAGTGGTATCGTTCGTTTCGACCGAAATCGTCAACACGCGAAACCTCGCCGTGTGGGACATGGTGGGCCTCGGTCGCGCTCCCTACACCAACTGGATCGGCCAATTGGCCGAAAGCGACAGCCAGGCCGTGGCCCGCGCGATCGAACTGGTGGGCATGGGCGGTTTCGAACGAAAATCGATCTCTTCACTTAGCGACGGCGAACGCCAACGGGTGATGATCGCCCGGGCGTTGGCCCAGGACACCCCGGTGATGGTGCTCGACGAGCCGACGGCCTTTCTCGATGTGCCGAACCGCTACGAGATCGCGCTACTGTTATGCAGTCTGGCCCACAAACACGGTAAGACGATCCTCTATTCGACTCACGACCTTGAGGTGGCCCTGCAACTGGCGGACCGTCTGTGCTTGATCGTTGATGGCCGCTTTTCGACAGGCACACCCGAAGAATTGATCCAAAACGGCGTGATCGACACGCTGTTCGAACGAAGCCCGCTTACGTTCGATCCCGCCACGAAACAAATCAAACTGACCTTATGATCGACGCGCCGGTTCTTCGCGAAAAGGCCCGGGCGTTGGGCTTCGCCGCCTGCGGGGTGGCGCGCTGCCGCCCGATGGCCGAACAGGAGCCCCGCCTGCGCCGGTGGATCGACTCTGGACGTCATGCCGGGATGGAATATATGAACCGTAACCGGTGCGTGCGCCTCGATCCGGCCCGGTTGGCCGAAGGATGCCGTTCGGTGGTGGTGACGCTGACCGCCTACCCGCCCGTGGCCCCGATCAAAGGTCGTCCGCATCCCGTGGCCGCCTATGCCCAACAGCCCGATTACCACGGCGCGATTAAACCGCGGCTCTACCAACTGCTCGATGCGTTGCGCGAAAACCACCCCGAAGCCCGGGGCCGCGCCTGCGTCGACAGCGCCCCGATCCTCGAAAAAGCATGGGCCGTCGAAGCGGGACTGGGTTGGATCGGGCGCAACCGCTTGCTCATTAACCCCGATTCGGGGTCGTACCATTGGATCGGGATCCTGCTCACCGACCTCGAATTTTCGGCATACGACACCTCTTATGCGAAAGACGGTTGCGGGAACTGTCGCCGTTGCCTCGACGCCTGCCCAACGGCCGCCTTGTCGGCCGAAGACGGATTGGACGCCCGCCGCTGCATTTCCTACCACACGCTTTCGAACCGGAGACTTATCCCGAATGAAGTGGTCGAAAAATCGGAAGGCCGTCTCATCGGTTGCGACGCCTGCCAGGTGGTTTGTCCGCATAATGCCCGGCGGCTTGCGGAGGCCCCGGCCGCCGACCCGGCGTTCGACCTCACGTCGGAGGAATGGCTAACCCTCGACGAGACCGGATTTTTCGACCGGTTCGGCCACACGCCGTTGGCCGAAAAAGGACTCGAAAAGATCCGGCAAACGGTTTCGCAACAACTCGAAATTTTTCAAAAAGAGTAAGTACGTTTGTTTTACTGTGGGGAAGATCGCCCAAATTGAAAAATTTTGTCGTAATTTGTAATCTTGTAAACCGAGTGCATCGATGACTTTCGACAAGCGCATAGCCGGAACCCTGGCCGCAGCCGCCCTGCTGTTGGCTTCGTGCGGTGTGACCAAACGGTTGCCCGAAGGCGCGTACCTGCTCTCGCGCAACCGGGTCGAGATCGACGCCGTGGAAGACCTGCCCCGATCGCAACGTCTGACCGCAGACGAAGCGGAGAAATATATCAAGCAAACCCCCTACCGCCGGTTCTTGGGCACTGACTTCCTCGTGTGGGCATACAACCGCGCCGACACGGCGAAACGGGGCATCAACCGCATCTACCAACGCATCGGCCAACCGCCGGCAATCCTCGATTCGACACTGACCGAACGTAGCACCCAAGCCCTCTCGCTGTTTGCCCAGGGGCGGGGATTTTTCCACGCCGGGACCGATCACTCGGTCGACACCGTCGGCCGACGCGTGCACGTCACCTATCACTTACACCCCGGG